>JAPPLJ010000062.1 GCA_028819475.1 Rhodospirillaceae bacterium | reverse complement strand
ACGAGGTCATCCAGGCCATCGTCGGCATGTGGCGCAAGGTCGGCATCCAGGCCGATATTGAGGTCTACGAGGTCGCCAAGCATTTCGAGTTGCGCGCCCAGGACAAGCTCGCGCCTGCCGCCTTCTACAACTGGGGCAACTCGATCGGCGACCCGACGACCTCGACCGGCCATGCCATGTTCGGCCCGTCGCCGCACTCGACCTGGGACACCAAGGATCTGGACGGCATGATCGGCCCGCTGTGGGGCGAGAAGGACGAGGCCAAGCGCATCGCCGGCTGGCAGAAGGTCAACCGCTATATCGCGGAGAAGGCCTACGTCTTCCCGCTCTATCAGCAGGTCCAGCCGGTCGTGTTCAAGACGGGCCTGAAGTTCAAGGGCCACTTCGCCAATTTCGTCCTGCCCCAGGCCATGTCGAAGGGGTAGGGGCGGAATTTCTGCCGATGGCGGATCGCCGGTCCGGCGCGAGCGATTGCAGCCGGACCGGCGCCGCCGCTAAATCCCCTATAATGTCGCCCCGGACGAAGCGCAGCGTAAATCCGGGGCCCAGAGCCGAGCCGAAAGTCGGCACCGGCGGCTCCTTCGGCAAGCTCAGGGCAGGCTCTCCCTTCGGTCGGCCGGGGTGACACAGTACGTTTTTTCGGCAAGATGCTCGCGGTCGAAGGGGCGGAGAGTCAAAATACTTCTGCCGCCTGCGAACACTCCGGGCTGACGCCGCAGACCCATGTCCTGGTCCTTCCTGCTCCGCCGGCTGCTTCTGGCGATCCCGACATTGTTCGGCGTGGCGGCGATCGTGTTCGTGCTGCTGCGGGTGGTACCGGGCGATCCGATCGCCATGCTGATCGGGCCGGGAGCGACCGAGGCAGACATCGCCGCGCTGCGCCGGCTTTACGGGCTGGACGAGAGCATCGCCCTCCAGTTCGTCTACTATCTGCAGGATCTCGCCGGCGGCAATTTCGGCACCTCGATCTCGATGCGCCAGGACGTGATGGAACTGGTGCTCGGCCGCCTGCCGGTGACCGTCGAGCTGTGCCTGGTCGCCATGTTCGTCGCGGTCGGGCTCGGCGGTGCGATGGCGCTCGCCGGCGCCTATTGGCGCGGCCGGTCCGGCGAGGCGGCGGTCGACGGCGCCGCGGGGTTCATCCTGGCGATCCCGGACTTCCTGTGGGCGCTGCTGTTCATTCTGTTCGTCGTCGTCTTCGCGCTCGACGGCCTGCCGATCTCCGGCCGGATCGGCCATGACGTCGGCTTCCGGGGTGCGACCGGCTTTCTGCTGATCGAGAGTCTCGTCCGCCTGCGCTTCGACGCCTTCGGCTCCGTCCTCCTCCACACGGTATTGCCGGCCATCGCGCTGGCGCTGCCGCTCGCCGCCATCATTGCAAGGGTGCTCAAGACCTCGATCGCCGAGGCGATGACCCAGGATTATATCCTGATGGCGCGGGTCAAGGGCTTCTCGCGGGCGCGCATCGTCTGCCGCGAAGCCCTGCGCAACGCGCTCGTGCCGACCGTGACGCTCACCGGCGTCCAGTTCACCTTTCTGGTCGGCGGCACGGTGCTGGTCGAGAAGATCTTCTCCTATCCCGGCATCGGCAACATGGCGATCGACGCGGTCATCAACCGCGACCTGCCGCTGATCCAGGGCCTGGTGCTGACCTTCGCGGTGCTGTTCATCGCGGTCAACCTGCTGGTCGACATGAGCTACGCGCTGCTCAATCCGCGGATGCGCCATGGCTGAGGCGGCGGCCCTGGCCGGCCCGGTACGAGGGCGCGGCGGTACGGTCAGCCGGCTGCTGGCGAACCGGCGGGTCGTGCTGGGCGGCGCGGTGCTGCTGTTCTTTGCGCTCGCCGCGGTCTTCGCGCCGCTGATCGCGCCGCACGATCCGGTCGAACAGGATCTGCTGCTGCAATACGCGCCGCCCTTCTGGTCGGACAAGGCGGAAGCCGGCTACCTGTTCGGCACCGACAATCTGGGCCGGGATATCCTGTCCCGCCTCATCTACGGCGCGCAGATCGCCCTCTTCGTCGCCGTCACCGCCGCTGCCGCCGCCGGGCTGCTCGGCACGGTACTCGGCCTGCTCGCCGGCTATCTCGGCGGCTGGGTCGATGCCGTCATCTCCCGGCTGGTCGAGGTCTGGATGGCCTTCCCGGCGGTCCTGCTCTCCATCGTGTTGGTCGCGGTGATGGGGACCGGCCTGCATTCGGTCATCATCGCCATCGCGGTGATCGACTGGACGCGCTTCTGCCGGGTCGTGCGCGCCGAAACCATGGCCCAGAAGCAACAGGATTACGTCGCTTCGGCGGTCACCGTCGGCCTCGGCCGCATGGCCATCCTGTGGCGCGAAATCCTGCCCAACGTGCTGCCCCTGCTGCTCGTCCTGTTCACCCTGGAAATGGGCATCGCCGTGATCGTCGAGGCGATCCTCAGCTATGTGAACCTGTCGCTGGCCTCCGATTTCCCGACCTGGGGCACGATGATCGCTGACGGCCGGAAATATGTGAACCAGGCGCCCTGGCTGATGATCCTGCCGATCGTCTGCGTCATCGCCCTCGTCCTGGCGCTCAACGCGCTCGGCGACGGGTTGAAGGACGCGCTCGACCCGGTGATGCGCAAATGAGCGATGCGCAAATGACCGCCGGGACGCCGCCGAACGGCCCGATCCTCTCGGTCCGCAACCTGCATCTGGCGATCGCCGGCCGGCGGCGGCAGACGCCGATCCTGCGCGACGTCTCGCTCGACATCGTCCCCGGCGAGGTCCACGGGCTGGTCGGCGAATCCGGCGCCGGCAAGACGATGATCGGCAAGGTCATTCTAGGCATCCAGCCGTCGCTCGCCCGAATCACCGGCGGATCGGTGCGGTTCGACGGCCGGGACATCACCCATCTGCCGGAGAAGGAACGGCGTCGCCTGATGGGCCGGGGCCTCGGCCTGATTCCGCAGGACCCGATGACCTCGCTCAACCCGGCCTACCGCATCGGCGGGCAGATCGCCGACGTGTTGCGCCTGCATCTGGCCATGGACCGGGCGGCGGCCCGCGCGCGGGCGCTCGAACTGCTCGACGACGTCCACATCCGGGAGCCGGAGCGCGTGCTGCGCCAGTATCCCCACGAACTCAGCGGCGGCATGCGCCAGCGCGTCCTGATCGCCATCGCCTTCGCCTGCCGGCCCAAGCTGATCGTCGCCGACGAGCCGACGACCGCGCTCGACGTGACGGTGCAACGCCAGGTCCTCGCGCTGATCAAGGAAATGCAGGCGCAGGAAGGCGCATCGATTCTGTTCGTCACCCACGATCTCGGCGTCGTCGCCAAGATCTGCGACCGGGTGACGGTGCTGCACGGCGGGCGGGTCCTGGAAGCCGGCGACACGCGCCGGATCGTTGAGAGACCGCAGCACGATTACACCAAAGCCCTGATGGCCGCGACGCCGCGCCACGACCGGCCCGGCGACCTGCTGCGGCCGGTGCCCGAAGCGTTGACCGCCCGGCTGAACCAAGAGGCGCTGGCCTACGACGCCGCGCCCGGTGCGATGGGGGCTGGCCGTGGCTGAGCCCGCCCTCCTCGAAGCCGCCGGGCTGCGCCTGTCCCTGCCGGACTACAGCCGCAAGCCGCCCTTCGGTGCCGCGCCGCGGGTCGATATACTGCACGGCATCGACCTCACGCTCGCGCCCGGCGACACGCTGGGCATCGTCGGCGAGAGCGGCTCCGGCAAGACCAGCCTCGGGCGCACGCTGGTGCGCCTCTACAAGCCGACCGCCGGCAGCCTGCTGTTCGACGGCCAGGACATCACCGGCCTGCCGGAGGACCGGTTGCGCCCCTTGCGCGCCCGGTTCCAGATGATCTTTCAGGACCCGCAATCCTCGCTCAATCCGCGCCGCCGGGTCGCCGATATCGTCGCCCGGCCGCTGCGCCTCCACGGCCGCGCGGCGACGGCGGCCGAGGCGCGCAAGCAGGTCGACGCCCTGCTGGAAAGGGTCGCGCTGCGGCCGGTTCACGGCGAGCGCTATCCCCACGAACTGTCCGGCGGCGAGCGCCAGCGCGTCGGCATCGCCCGCGCCATCGCGTTGCAGCCGCGCCTGGTCGTCGCCGACGAGATCGTTTCCGGCCTAGACGTTTCGAGCCAGGCGCAGATCTTGGCGCTGCTGCGCGAACTGCGGCAGGACCTTGGCCTCGCCCTGCTGTTCATCAGCCACGACCTTTCCGTCGTGCGCACCGTGTGCGACCGGGTTATGGTGATGTTGAACGGCCGGGCGGTCGAACAGGGCGATTGCGCTTCGATCTTCGCGGCGCCGAAACACCCCTATACCCGCCGGCTCTTGAACGCGATCCCGCTGCCCGACGTCGACCCGGACTGGGTCGCCCGGACGGCGGAGAACGAACTGGGAGAGACACTGACGATGACTGTGAAAGACAGCGTGGCGCTGGTCACCGGCGCCAACCGCGGGGTCGGCGAAGCCTTCGTGCAGGCGCTGCTGAACCGCGGCGCGGCGAAGGTCTACGCCGCCATGCGCTCGACCGAGGGTTACGAGGCGCCGGACGGCCGCGTGCAGCCGGTCGAACTGGACGTGACCGACCATGCGGCGGTCGCAAAGGCGGCGGCGGAGTGCGGCGACGTCACCCTGCTGGTCAACAATGCCGGGGTGAACCACAACCGGCCGATCTCCGCCGACGCCGCCCAGCAGAACGCGCGCAACGAGATGGCGGTCAACTATTTCGGCACCATGGAAATGTGCCGGCAGTTCGGTCCGGTCCTCGGCGCCAACGGCGGCGGCGCCATCGTCAACATGCTGTCGATCCTGGCCCGGGTGAACCTGCCCATGATCGGCACCTACTGCGCGTCCAAGGCCGCGACCCTGTCGCTGACCCAGGGCGTGCGCGCCGAACTGGCGGCCCAGGGCACGCTGGTGGTCGCGGTCATGCCGGCCGCCATCAACACCCGCATGGGCGACATGAATCCGCCGCCGCTGGAAGAGCCGGCGGATGTCGCCAACGCGGCCCTCGACGCCGTCGAGGCCGGCGAGGAGGACATCTATCCCGGCGTCGTCGCCGGCGGCGTCAGCCAGGGCCTCGCCGCCGACCCGAAAGGCGTCGAAAAACAGTTCGCCGAATATCTGCCGGGATAGGGCCGACACGCGAAGGATCGCGCCGGCCCGGAACGGCCAAAGAAAAGAAGACGAGGAACAGTAGCGGATGCCCGTTCCCTACTACGACTGGGCCGCAGGCCACGCGGCGATCCGGCCTGACGCCCTGGCCCAGGTCGATATCCGGAACGGCCGGAGCTACACCTATGCCCAGATGGACGAGCGCTCGGCGCGGCTGGGGCGCTGGCTGCAGGACCGCGGCGTCGGCCGCGGCGACCGGGTCGCCATCCTGGCCTATAACGGCCCGGAATTCTTCGAACTGGAATTCGCCGCGGGCAAGACCGGCGCGGTCATGGTGCCGCTGAACTGGCGGCTGGCGCAGCCGGAACTCGAATATATCCTGGGCGATTGCGCGCCCAAGGTGCTGATCCACGATGTCGAATTCACCCAGGTGTGCGATGCCCTGCGCGACAGCTGCACCATCCCGCACGGACTGACCATCGACGTCGAGAATCCGGACAACCCCTACGACGCCGCGCTCGCCTCGGCACCGCCGGAGCCGGCAATCGAGGCGCTGACCCACGACGATCTGGCGATGATCATGTACACGTCCGGCACCACCGGGCGGCCCAAGGGCGCGATGATCACGCACCGGATGCACCTGTACAACTGCATCAACCTGGGGTTCAGCAGCCGGTTGTCGCCCGACACGATCCAGCTTGTCGTGCTGCCGCTGTTCCACACCGGCGGGCTCAACTGCTACACCAACCCGGTGCTGCACGCCGGCGGCCAGAACATCATCATGCGCGAGTTCGAGCCCGCCGCCGCCCTCGACTACATCGGCGACCCGGCGCTGGGCATCACCCACTTCTTCGGCGTGCCGGCGCATTACCAGTTCATGATGCAGGCGCCGAATTTCGAGACGGCAGACCTGTCGCGCCTCGTCATGTGCGGCGTCGGCGGCGCCTCCTGCCCGGTGCCGATCCTGGAAGCCTGGCTCGACCGCGGCATACCGCTGGTCCAGGGCTGGGGCATGACCGAGACCAGCCCAGCCGGCCTCTTCCTCGATATCCGGGATACGCGCCGCAAGGCCGGATCGGCCGGCAAGCCGGTCATGCACACCGAGATCAGGATCGTCGACGACACGGGCAGCGACGTGCCGCGCGGCGAGACCGGCGAACTGCTGATCCGCGGCCCCAACGTCACGCCCGGCTACTGGAATAAGCCGGAGGCGACCGAGGCCGCCTTCGTCGACGGCTTCCTCAAGACCGGCGACGCCGCCCGGATGGACGACGAAGGCTTCGTCTATATCGTCGACCGCTGGAAGGACATGTATATCTCCGGCGGCGAGAATGTGTATCCGGCGGAAGTCGAAAGCGTGATCTACCAACTGCCGCAGATTGCCGAGGCGGCGGTGATCGGCGTGCCGGACGAGCGCTGGGGCGAGGTCGGCAAGGCGGTCGTCGTCGTCAAGCCCGGCGAGACGCTGAGCGAACAGGAGCTTATCTCCCATTGCCTCGCCAACCTCGCCCGCTTCAAGGTGCCGGCCTCGGTCGCCTGGACGGACGTGCTGCCGCGCAACGCGACGGGCAAGGTGCTGAAATGGGAATTGCGCAAGGACTATGTGCCGGCGGCCTGACGCAAGCGGCCCCCGGCGGAAACGGATAGAGGGATGATCCCGCTCAAACCCATCGCCGACCTGCCGACCCACGAGGTCGTCAACATGCCGCCGCTGATCGGCGACCAGGATTTGTGGGCCGGCGACATCGCGCTGCGCGAAGCGGTGGCGCGGGAAGGCGCCGGACCGGCCGCGGACCGGCTCGCGGAATTCGGCCGGCTGATGGGCAGCGACGCGGTCTTCGAGAAGGCCGAACAGGCCAACCGGCATGTCCCGGAACTGCGCGCCTTCGACCGCCACGGCCGCCGCATCAACCAGGTCGCCTATCATCCGGCCTATCACGACCTGATGGAGATCGCCGTCGCCGGCGGCGCGCCGAACCACGCCTGGATCCACGGAGGGCCGGGCGCCCATGCCGCCAACATGGCGGTCGTCTACCTGTTCAGCCAGGCGGAAAGCGGCGTCCTGTGCCCGATGGCGATGACCTATTCGGTCATGCCGGTGCTGCAAAACAATCCCGGAGCGGGAGACGAATGGATCCCGCGGCTGCTCTCCGCCGAATACGATTCCCGGGACATCCCGGCGGCGGAAAAATCCGGCGCGCTGGTCGGCATGTTCATGACCGAGAAGCAGGGCGGCTCCGACGTCCGGGCCAACTCCACGACCGCCGAGCCGGCCGGCGCCGAGACCGGCGAGGGTGCAGCCTACCGCCTGTCCGGCCACAAATTCTTCTGCTCGGCGCCGATGTGCGACGCCTTCCTGACGCTCGCCTACACGAGCGGCGGCCTCTCCTGTTTCCTGATGCCGCGCTGGACGCCGGACGGCGAGCGCAACAACCTGTTCATCCAGCGGCTCAAGGACAAGCTGGGCAACCGGTCCAACGCGTCGTCGGAGATGGAGTTGCAGGACAGTTGGGCCGTGATGGTCGGGCCGGAAGGCCGCGGCGTGCGCACCATCATGGATATGGTGACCGGCAACCGGCTCTATTGCGCTGCAAACTCGGCGGCCCTGATGCGCCAGGCGCTGCTCCAGGCGCTGCACCATACCGGCCACCGCACCGCCTTCCAGAAAAAGCTGATCCAGCAGCCGCTGATGCGCAACGTGCTGGCCGACCTGGCGCTGGAGGCCGAGGCGGCGCTGGCGCTGGCGCTGCGCGTCGCCCGGGCCTGCGACGAGGCCGGAGACGGCGAGGAGGCCGCGGCCCTCTTCCGCATCGGCACGGCGCTGGCGAAATACTGGAACTGCAAGCGCGCGCCGGTCCACACCGCGGAAGCGCTCGAATGCCTGGGCGGGCCGGGCTACATCGAGGAATCGCCGATGCCGCGCCTGTATCGGGAAGCGCCGCTCAACAGCATCTGGGAGGGCTCCGGCAACGTCATCTGCCTCGACGTGCTGCGCGCCCTGCACCGGGAACCGGCCGCCGCGCCGGCCCTGATGGCGGAGCTGGAGTCGGCCCGCGGCGCGGATACGCGGCTGGATGCGGCGCTGGACGGCCTGAAAGCGGAACTGGCCGACCGGGACAATCTCGAATTCCGCGCGCGCCGCCTGACCGAGCGCATGGCGGTGCTTTGGCAGGCGGCGCTTCTGGTGCAGCATGCGCCGGGCCCGGTGGCCGACGCCTTCTGCGCGTCGCGGCTCGGCGCGCGCTGGACCGGCAGCTTCGGCACGCTGCCGGCAGAAACCGATTTTACCGCTATTCTCGATCGCGCAGAGCCGGCCGGGGAGCGCGCGGCGTGAAGATCGCCGGCAAGGTTGCCATCGTCACCGGGGCCGCGAGCGGCATTGGCAAGGCGCTGGCCGAACGCTTCGCGGCCGAGGGCGCCAGGGGCCTGGTGCTCGGCGATATCGACGGCGACGGCGTTGCCGCGGTCGCCGGCCGGACCGGCGCGGTCGGCATGGCCTGCGACGTCGGCGATGAGGCGCAGGTGCAGGCCCTGGTGGCGGAAGCCGAGGGCGCCTTCGGGCCGGTCGATATCTTCTGCTCCAACGCCGGCATCCTGCGCATCGGCGACGAGGACCAGCCCGACGCAGAGATCGAGGACAGCTTCCGCATCAATACGATGGCCCATATCTACGCCGCCCGGGCCGTCGCGCCCGGCATGGCGGAGCAGGGCGAGGGCTATCTGGTCAACACCGTGTCCGCCGCCGGCATCCTGCTTCAGGTCGACAGCATGGCCTATACGGTGAGCAAGCACGCCGCCATCGGGGTCGCCGAGTTTCTCGCCGCGAAATACGGGCCGAAAGGCCTCAGGGTCTCCGTGCTGTGCCCCCAGGGGGTGCATACCGGCATGACCGCCGGGCGGACCAGCCCGGCATTCGTGGACGGGGTGCTGGAACCGGAAGAGGTTGCCGAATCGGTCGTCCGGGCAATGGACGAGGAACGCTTCCTGATCTTCCCGCACGAAACGGTCTACACCTATATGCAGCGCAAGGCCGACGACCGCGACCGCTGGCTGCGCGGCATGGCGAAGGTCCGGGCGCGGTTTTTGGGGGAGGCACCGTGAGCGCGACCGGCAGCGACCGGCCGGGCGGGGTCGAGACCATCCCGGTCCGTGATGCGCACCGCTTCGACGAGGCGGCGCTCAAGGCCTTTCTGCGCGAGCGGCTTGACGGCTTCGACGGCGACATCGACATCCGCCAGTTCCAGGCCGGCCAGAGCAACCCGACCTTCTGCCTGTCCGCCGCCGGCCGGCGCTATGTTTTGCGCAAGAAGCCGCCGGGCAAGCTGCTGCCCTCGGCCCACGCGGTCGACCGGGAATACCGGGCGATCAACGCGCTGCAGGACAGCGCCGTTCCCGTGCCGCGGACATTCCTGCTGTGCGAGGACGAGAGCGTGATCGGCACGGCCTTCTACGTCATGGAGATGGTCGAGGGCCGGGTGTTCCACGACGCCGGGATGCCGGGCGCAACAGCGGAGGAGCGGCGCGTCTTTTTCGACGATTTCGCGCGAGTCCTCGCGGCGCTGCACACGGTCGATATCGAATGGGCCGGCCTCGCCGATTTCGGCCGGCCGCAGGGCTATCTCGAGCGCCAGATCGTGCGCTGGGGCAAGCAGTACGAGCTATCGAAGACCGAGGACATCCCGGAGATGGACCGGCTGCACGCCTGGCTGATCGAGCGCCTGCCGGACGATCCTTCGGTTTCCATCGTCCACGGCGATTTCCGCCCCGGCAACGTCATCGTCCATCCGGACCGGGCCAATATCGCGGCGGTGCTGGACTGGGAATTGTGCACCCTCGGCCATCCGCTCGCCGATCTCGGCTATTGCTGCGCCGCCTATCATGGCGAGATCGGCGCCCACGGCAGCTTCAGCACCCTCGACCATGCGGCGCTGGGCATCCCGACCGAGCGGGAATTCGTCGACGCCTACTGCCGCTACAGCGGCCGGGAGGAGATCGAGAATTTCCACTATTACGTCGTCCATTCCCTGTTCCGCAGCGCCGCCATCATCCAGGGCGTCTACAAGCGCGGGCTGGACGGCAACGCGGCCTCGTCCGAGGCGCTGGGTTTCAGCGGAATGGCGCGCGAACGGGCCGAGACCGCCTGGCGCGTCGTCGAGGCGTATTTCTAGCATGTGGCCGGAGCCCTTCCGCGCCGAAGGCCGGGCAGTCGCGGTCGAGCTGCTGTCCCACGACCATGCCGGCGACCTCGCCGAGGCGGCGGCGGACGGCGAGTTGCACCGGCTCTGGTACACCCTGGTGCCGGAGCCGGACGGCGTCGGCGCGGAAATCGACCGGCGGCTCTGCCTGATGGAAGAGGGCAGCATGCTGCCTTTCGCCATCATCGACCTGCGCGACGGGCCGCTTAGGGGCCGCGCCGTCGGCATGACGACCTACATGAACATCGAGGCGAAGCACCGGCGGCTGGAGATCGGTTATACCTGGTACCGCCGGGCGGTCCAGCGCACGGCGCTCAACACCGAGTGCAAGTTCCTCTTGCTCTCCAGGGCGTTCGAGGAGCTGGACTGCATCGCCGTCGAGTTCCGCACCCACGCCATGAACCTGCAGAGCCGGCGCGGTATCGAACGCCTCGGCGCGAAGCTCGACGGCATCCTGCGTCATCACATGATCATGCCGAACGGGTCTTTGCGCGACACCGCGGCCTATTCGATAACCGCGCCCGACTGGCCGGCCGTGAAGGCGAACCTGCTCTGGATGATGGAGCAGCCGCGCGATTGAGCGGCGGATACGGGATCGGCGCGTGCTGTACACCCTGGACATCGAAACCCGTTCCATGACGATCGCCGCAATTCTGCCGCGGGGAGGCGCTTACCGATGAAAGCGGCCCAATTCCTGACATTCGCCGGCGAGCAATATGCCGTGGTGCCCCGAGCGGAATATGAACTGTTGTGCAAAGCCGCCGATGAGGACGCTTTGGACGCCGCCATCCTCCGGCAGAGCCTCGAAGAGCCTGGGGAAGAACTTGTGCCCTTCGAGCTTGCCGAGCGCATCGCCGACGGCGAACATCCCGTTCGCGTGTGGCGCGACTATCGCGGGATGAAGGCCGGCGAACTGGCCGCCCGTGCCGGCGTCGCCGCGTCCTATCTCTCGGGAATTATAGCGAATAGTCACATTTTTCGCTTGAAACCGCTACCGAAAATCCCT
>JAPPLJ010000061.1 GCA_028819475.1 Rhodospirillaceae bacterium | reverse complement strand
GGGAAGGTCGCGGCCGTCAGCACCCTCACGGCCACGTCCTCGCCGCCGGGCCGGTGGAACACCAGTCCCGTGGGTGCGACGGTGAGCGCGCGGCCGGGGGCGGCGCACTGGAGATGCAGCGGATCGCGGGGCGACCAGCGCCGCCGCGGGCGGTGCAGCGGCGTCGCCGTCCCGGCCTCCGGAAGGGGCGCGGCATCGGGCGCGACGAGCTCGGCGGCGAGCGACAGCAGCGCGTCCGGCGCGAGCCGGCGCGTCGTGGCGCCCGCCGAGGCAAGGGTCCCTTCGAGCGCCCGGCGGAAGGCCGAGAGCGCGGTCTCAGGCGCCGGGCCGGACGGGCCAGCCAGCGAGGCGCAGACGAACGCGCGGTAGTCCGAGAGCGTGAACGGCGGCCCGCCCGGATGCAGCGCCCGCCAGCCCGCGCCTTCGAGAAGGCGAAGCCTCCGGCGCGCCATGCCGGCCTGGACCCCGCCCGCGTGCCCGCGCGGCCCGGCCCAGGCGTCGAGCGCGGCGCCGAAGCGGGGGCTCGCCCAGTGGATCACCTGCACCGTGCAGCGCTCGGGCGCGGCATCGGCGAGCGTGCCCGCCAGCGCGCCGAGCGTCTCGGCGTCGATGCCGGCAAAGGGCGGGATCTCGATCGCGAACCCGACCGAGCCCGCGTTGACATAGAGCTCGCCGCGCTCGTCGAAGGCGCGCCAGGGCAGCAGCTCCGCCAGCGCCGCCGCGGTCTCGGGCGGCGACCAGGGCTCCAGCCCGGCCGGGCCCTCGAACAGGTCCAGCAGCCGGCGCGCGAGGCCGGAGCCGATCGACGTCACGGCAGCCTCCAGGCGGCCGGGGCGATCACCGCGCGCACCCAGGAACCCTCGCGGTAGATGCCGTCCGCATCCACGAACGGCGCGATCCAGATGCGCGCCACAACCTCGCCGATGCGGTGCGCGTCGGCGGCGACGGACGGGTCGGATGACTCGTCGGTCTCCGCTTCGCCCGCCGTTGGAGGCGGCGCATCCTGCGGCATGTCCGACGCGATCGCCGCGGACCCGGCCGCGTGAGCGTCGCTCGCGGTCTGGCCGCCACCGGCGGTGCCGGGCTCGCCCTTTCGCCGCGAGACGGCCGCTCCCGTATTCTCGATATCGGCGTCCCGCGCGGCATCGGTGCGTCCGGCCTCGCCGGATTCGGAATCGGACGGCCCGGCGAACAGCCCGGCCAGCCACGCGAACGGATCGCAGTCCGATCGGCAGGCCGGCTCGTCGACTCTCCCGGCCGGCGCGCCCGCCGCGATCCGGCCGTCGATCCGCCGGTAGAACGGGGCATCGTGGACCGGGTTTGCCGTGCCCCGTGTCTCCGGCGCGAGCGTCTCGGGCACAAGTGCCTCCGGCACCGCCGGGTCGGCGGCGGCGACGGACGCGCACACCTTCCCCTGCGCCGGCGGGCACTGCCAGTCGTCGCCCACGTAATCCGCCGCGCAGCCTGTCAGCGCCAGCACGGCCGCGGCCGACACGAGCGGCCCGGCGGCCCGGCGCGATCTCCGTTCAGCCATTTCTCTTCCCCTTCGCCGGCACGCGTGTCTTCTCGGTCCTGCCGTCGAGCCAGGCGCCCTCGATGAACACCACCGTCACCCGGGTTCCGGCCTGGAGCTGGATCACCGGCTGGTACTGTTCGGCGCGGCGGATCAGGTAGTCGGCCACCTTGCGGCCCGCCGAGGAGGCCCCGGAGCCGAGGCCGGCCCGCCCGATCTCGCCGAGACCGGTGTTGGCGACACTCGTGCCGGAGACCGCCGCACCCGTGCCCGTGGCGACCGCCTGCGGCGCGAATGCGCTCGCCGCGCCCTCGCCGATCCCGGAGACCAGGCCGGCGAGGAAGGCCTTCTCGACCAGCGCCCCCTCCCGGCTCACCACCGGACCGCGCACCCCGGTCTTGCCGGCGCCCGCGACGAACCCCGCGACCGTCGTTTCGACAACCGTGCCGGGGTCGTCTCCGGTGCAGGTGAGCGTCCTCAGCCTCGCGTAGACCTTCTCCGACGAGAGATCGCCATGGGCGGCGCCGGTCACGGTGCAGCCGTCGATATCGACGGCGAGCGCGGTGCCATCGCTGGCCGCGGTCCAGGCGGGACCGACGATCCTCAGCAGCACCGGGCGCGGATCGCCCTGGGAAGAAACCCCGGCGGAAGCGTCGACGCCGGCGAGCACGATCGCCTCCGCGTGGCTCCCGGCCGGAAGCCAGGCGCCGATGTCCCTCGCGGCGGGCGCCTCGAACAGCTCCCCCGCACCGTCGAGCCGGAACGTCTCGATCAGGGACTCAGTCTCGGGCGCAGCCCCGGATGCGGCATGACCGGATTGCGCATCGCGCCGCTGTCCTGCTCCCCGCCGGAACAGCTCGCCGGAAGCCGTGCCGTCGGCCGCGGCGACCGCTTCGCCCGCCCGCGCGCGCTCCATCTCGCCGATCTTCGCCGCCAGGCTGTCGATCGTGCTCTTCGCATTCTCGACGTTGGCGGCGAGCTGCTGGCGCAAGCTCTCGTTCTCCCGCTTCACCCTCTTCGCCTCGGCCTCCATGTCGCGCAGCCGCGCGTCCATGGCGCCGAGCCGGGCTTCCGAGCGACGCGTCCAGCTCTCCTCGGCCGTTCCCGGGGTCGCGAGCTCGGCGTCGATCCTGGTCTCCTGTCGGGGCGCATTGCTCCCGCCCGCCGCGAGCCAGAACGCGAACACCATCAGCACCGCCGCCGCGATGACGGAGAACAGCACCAGCTGGTTGCGCCTGGCGCGGCGTGACTCGCCGTCCCGTGCGGTGGAGCCGCGCGCGCTCATGGGATGTCCCCGGCACGAGTGTCCCCGGCACGAGTGTCTCCAGCGTGGCCCGGATGGGCAGCCGGGGCGTCTCCGGCACGCGTGTCGCCGGCACGCGTGTCCTCGAACACGGCCACCGCGAGCCTGCCCGAGGGACCGGTGCCGGGCGCCGCCAGCCAGAACGCGGCGAGACGGGCGCTGTCTCCGGCGCCACCGACGCCCGGCAGCCCGCCCATGGTCCTGGCGAGGGCCGCGGCGCCCTCCGCGCCTTCGGACGCCGAAGGGCCGGCCTCGAACACGAGCGCCGCAAAGCGCGGCCCCCGCCAGGTCTCGATGACCGTAAGTCCGGAGACACTCGTGCCGGAGACACTCGTGCCGGAGACCGCGCCCGCCCGGATCGGGGTCCGGGCCAGGCCGGCATGGATCGCGTAGCCGGCAAGAGGCTCGCGCCGCGCCACCGCGCGGACCAGGCGCACCAGCGCGCCGATGCGATCATCTGCCGAGCTCGTCAAGGGAGCGGCCGGCGTCCCCGTCGCCGGATTGCGGATCAGCACCTGAGCCGGGCCGCCCGCGACGGGCACCAGCGTCAGCCGGTAGGTAAAGCCCCTCTCGGTGCCCACAAACAGCACCGCAGGCCACACCGCAAGTGCAGGGACAACAGGTCCCGCCGCAGGTGCCGCCACGGACGCCGTCCACGCTTCCACGCCCCGATCCGCCCCGCCACCGGCAGCGCCCAGGGGGCGGAGATAGAGATCGCCGTTCGCGGGCTCGTGCTCGATCTCGAAGCGGCCGGCGCTGCGGACCGCCCGCGCGATGCGGTCGCCCACGAGCGCGATGCGGACCACCCCGGTCGCTGCGATCTCGGCCCGGAGCTCGGCATGGTCCGCCGCCTCAAGGACACTCGTGCCGGAGACACTCGTGTCGGAGACGCTCGCGCCGGGGACACGCGTATTCGCAACACCCGTATCGGCGCCCTGCATCCCGAATGCGGGCGCGGGCAACGCCGTATATATAAGGAGTGCCGACAGCAGCGCCGCCGCCGCACGTCCGCTCGTGGGCAGTGTCATTCTCAGTCCTCCATCTGCTCGAAGCGCAGCAGCGCGAGCCGGCCCGCGTCGATGCGGAAGGCGAGGCGGTAGCGCCGCTTCTCCCGGAACGCCTCCTCGCGCCCGATCCAGGTCACCAGCTCGCCCCCGATCTCGACGCTGAGCGCCTGCCCGTCGCTCTCGATGCTCCGCGGGTAGAACGCGGTCGAGAGGTCGCGCCGCCGCATCCGTTCCGCTTCCGCCGCCACCCAGGCGCCGATCGCGCCCCGCGCCTCGGCATGGGAGAGACGGGCGGCCGCCTCGCGCACATGGGCGGCGTTCTCCGGCGTCAGCGTCAGCAGCGTCACCGCCGCCGTGCGCGCCGCGTCCTCGAGATAGCGCCGCCCCGCCCAGCTCTCGCCAACCTCCCAGGCGGGACCCGAGACGGCGGGAAGCAGCACCGTCACCCGCTCGCGGCTCGAAAGCCCGTGCGCCAGCACCAGGTTGGAGAGCACCGAGAGCGCCAGCAGGCCCGCCAGCACCACCCGCACGTCCCGCGCCCGGCGGCGCTCGGCGTCCATCGCCTCGCGCCTCATCCGAGGTACCGCCTGACATGGCTGGGCGGCGTGCCCCGGAGCCTGAGCACGAACTCGGGCAGGAACCAGTAGAGCGCATAGAGCGCGATGTTGGCCCCGCCGCCGCGCTTGACGCGGCGCAGCAGCATCCAGCCGGCGATACCGGCGACCAGCCCCATGACGAACTGGTTCGCGGCAAGCCCGAGCACGGCCGGGCCCAGCAGCGCCGCCGCCTCGTCGAAGGTCCAGAACAGCCAGCGCTCCGGATCGTCGAGGCGGCGCGGGATCGCATGGCGCGCGGTGTCGTTCACCAGACCGGCTCAGACGATCGCCGTGCCGACGAGACCGGTGACGATGCCCGTGCCGGCACCCGCCGCCACCCCGACGCCGACCGCGCCGATAAGCTGCATCGCGTTGAAGCGCAGCACCGAACCGACCAGGGCCGCGCCCACGGCCAATGCCGCTGCGAGCTGGCCGCCGGTGCCCGACACCATGCCCGTCACCGTGTCCAGCGGGCCCGTGAACGTGGTGTCCGTCGTCGCCAGCGCCGCGTCGATCCCGAGCAGCGCCAGCGCGAGCGCAAGGACACTCGTGCCGAAGACACTCGTGCCGGCGATCGCGCCCACGACAACGCGCAGCGCGCGCCTCCTGCGCTCGTCCATGGTTCCGGCCATCACCTGTCCTCCTTGTCGGTGTCCTTGTCCGCCGGCGGGGCCGAACTCTCCCCGGCACGCGTGTCTCCGTTACGAGTGTCCTCGCGTTTTTTCTCGTCGGCCTCCGAGGTCGAGCGCGCTTCGCGCTCCTTGCCCCAGGCCACCACCTTCGAGCGCAGATAGCGCGCCCGGTTGCCGAACCGGCTGAACGGTGGCCCCTTGCCGCTGCCCCGGTAACTCTGGAGCGTGCGCTCCGACAGCTTCAGATACGCCGCCGCCTCCTCGGTGCTCATGTAGCCGTCCTCGGTCATCTCGATCTCCTCGTCGTCGGCTTCCTCGACCGGTGCCGCCGGCACGCCGTCTTCGACGGCCGCCCGGATCGCCTCGCGCTCGGCCGGGGTCGTCTGCCCGGCCATCACGGCGTGCGCCTTGTCCATGGTGTCGAGCCGGGGCAGGCCGCCATTGAGCAGCCAGGTCGCAAACGACCGGTTGCCGTTCACCTCCCGACCGAACTCCGAGCGCTTCGCCCCGGTGACGGCCAGGAACGCCTCGACCTCGTCCCGGAAGCGCTGGCCGACGGGCTCATGGCCCATCTTCACCAGCAGCTTGTCCACGGTGACCACGCGGGGGTTGCGCCCTTTCTCCATCCGGAAGACGAAGGTCGGGTCCTTCAGCATCTTCCGGCCGAAGCGGGTACGGCTCATACCGTGGCGCTCCATGTGGGCGTCGATGGCGTCGAGGAAGAGAGTGCGGTAGTGCGTCATGGGCTGGAACGTATGTGGAACATTCCGGCTTGACAATATATTTTGGTCTTGAATACACTACTGTTGAACGCAGCACATGCGAGAACCCGCCATGCAACGCGACCCGCTACGACAAAAAATCAAGGATCTGCTATGGCAGAAGGGCCTCACCATGAAGGAGGCCTCCGCCGCCATCGGCCGCAGCCCGAGCTACCTCCACCAGTACCTCGAACGCGGCGTCCCCAGGGTGCTCGGCTATGCCGACGCCGAAAGCCTCGCGAAGCTGCTCGGCTGCAAGGCCTCCGAACTGCGCCACGCGCAACCGCCGAAGCGCAGGCCGCAGAAGCGCCGCCGGCGCTCCGCGCCGCCTCCCGGCGCGCCGCTCGTCGCCATCCCCGAGATGGCGGTCGAAGCCGCCGCCGGCGCGGGCGCGCTCAACGAGGAGTTCGCCGGCGAGAAGGCGCGCTGGTACCTACCCGAGGGCATGATCCGCCACGAGGGCGACGCCGATCCCGGCAGCCTGCGCGTGCTCCGCGCGCGTGGCGATTCGATGGAGCCGCTGATCTCGGACGGCGACCGGCTGCTGGTCGACCTCGCCCGGCGCACTCCCGGCACCGGCGAGATGGCGGTGCTGTGGGACGGCTCGGGGCTGGTGGTCAAGCGCGTCGAGGTGATGCCCCATGAAGAGCCGCCCAGGCTCCGCCTCCACTCCGCCAACCCGGAATACGAGCCCTATACCTGCCTCGCCGAGGAAGCCCACATCGTCGGCAAGGTCGTCTGGACCCTGAGAAAATGCTGACGTCCCCGGCGTACGGCGCCGACGATGGCACCGGCGGCGACCCCCCGGCGGCCGCGCCCGCGGCGGGGCCGGAGAACCCCGCTACGGAACCCGACCCCGCGCCGCAGGATCTCCGGCGGCCGCTCCCGGAGCGCGGCGTTTCACGAGACGCCGCCTCCCGCCTGGTCGCCGTGCCCGAGATCGAGTTCGAGATCGAGACCGATCCCTCCGCCCGCATGATCGCGCGCGGCGGGAAGCCGGAGGTGCGCGAGACGGTGCGCTGGCAGATGCCCGAGGCCATGATCCGCGACGAGTTGCGCGCCGAGACCGGGAACCTGCGCATCGTCAGAGTGCGCGGTGAGGCGATGGAGCCCGTGCTCCGCGCCGGCGACCGACTCCTCGTCGACACCGCGAAGCGGGATACCGCTGCCGGCGGGCTCTTCGTGCTCCGCGGGCCCGGCGGCTTCGAGGTCTGGCGCGTCGAGCCGCTCGCCGGGACTGATCCCCCGAGGCTCCGTCTGAGCTGCGCCAACCCGCGCTACCAGGCCCATGCCTGCCTCGCCGGGAAGCTCGACATCCTCGGCAGGGCGATCTGGAAGATGACCAGGGAATGAGCGCTTCCGGCAGGGCGCGAAGAGAGGCCCCGCCACGGGCCGGGCCTATAGTACGTCGGCGGCGATGCTGTCGGCGATCCTGGCCGCCGCCTCGTGCACCGACTCGCGCGCGAGGTGCGCATAGCGCGCCGTGGTCTCGACCTGGCGGTGGCCCAGCAGCTTGCCGATCATCGGCAGGCTCTCCCCCAGCGCCAGAGCCCGCGAGGCGTAGCTGTGCCTGAGGTCATGGATTCTCACGCCTTTCAGCCCGGCGCGCTCCCGGAGCGTCTGCCAGGCGCCGTCGATGTCGGTCATGTGCGTGCCCGGCTTGTGCCCCGGTATGACCCAGGGATTGCCGGGCTTGCGGGGCAGCGCCGCCAGCAGCCGCGCCGCCGACGGCGGCAGCGGCACCGCGCGCGGACCGGTCTTCGCGTCGGCAAGCGCCAGCTCGCCCGCGTCGAGGTCAACGTCCTTCCATTGCAGCGTCAGGATCTCGTTCTTGCGGCACCCCGTCAGCATCAGCAGACGGATCGCCGCCACCGCGCCCGCCGACGCCCCGCCCTCGACCGCCGCCTCGTCCAGCACCCGGCCCAGCTTCTCGAACTCCGCGTCGGTCAGGAAGCGCTCGCGGCGCTTGGCCGGATACCGCGCCACCGACCCGCACGGGTTGACCCCGTCCGCCACCATGCCCCAGCCCTCGGCGAGTTTGTACATGTGCGACAGCACCGCCACCGTCATGTTCGCCATCGCGGGCCGGTCGCTGAGACCGTGATGCAGATCGAGCACGTGGCGGGGCTCGACCGCCGCCAGCGCCAGGCCGCCGAGCCCCGGCACGATATGCCGTTCCACCACGCTGCGCGTCGTCCTCGCGGTCTTCGGCTTGCAGCGCACCGCGACGTGCTTCTCCAGATAGCGCGCCGCAAGATCGACCACCGTCGGCCCCTGCACCCGCTTCGCCGCCAGCGGCTCGGGCACCGGGTCCTCGCCGGCCTTCACCCGCGCGATGATCAGCGCCGCCCGCCGCTTCGCCTCCTCGGCGTTCACCACCCCGTGGCGCCCCACCGTGACCCGCCTCGGTCCCTTCGGCCCCCGCGCCTGCGCCACGTAGACCTTGCCGCCGCCGGGATAGGCCCTCACCCCGAAGCCCCTCAGCTCCCGGTCCCAGAACACCGTGTCCCGCTCGACCTCCAGCGCCGCCACCATGCGGTTGGAGATCGTCCGCCGCCGCTCCCCCCTCATGCCGCGCTCCGCTCCGGCGTCACGTGAACGGCAATGCTGTCGCCCACCCGGCCCGCCGCCGCCTTCTCCGCATCGCGCACCAGATGCGCGTAGCGCGCCGTCGTCGCCACCCGCGAATGGCCCAGCAGCCGCCCGATCAAGCTGAGGCTCTCCCCAAGCGCCAGCGCCCGGCTGGCGTAGGAGTGGCGGGCATCGTGAAGGCGCACGTCCTTGAGACCGGCCTCCGCCGTGACACGCTTCCAGTAGTAGTCGAGATTGACCAGGTGGGTGTCCGGCTTGCGGCCCGGAATGACCCACGCATTACCGTCCGGCCGGTCGATGCCGTCGAGCACCTTCACCAACGCCGGGGTCAGCGGCACCATGCGCGGCCCCGACTTCGCGTCCCTCAACCGCAGCTCGTTCGCCACCCGGTCCACATCGTCCCACTTCAGCGTCAGGATCTCGCTCTTCCGGCAGCCGCTCAGGATCAGCAGCCTGATCGCCGCCACCGCCTGCGGCCACGGCGGCGCCTTCAATCCCGCCGCGCGCAGCGCAGCGCCCAGCCGCCGGTATTCCTCCGGCGTCAGGAACCGCTCGCGCGTGTGCTCCCGGTAGTAGCGCAGCAAACGGCACGGGTTGGACCCCCGCGGCACCAGCTCCCAGCTCTCCGCCAGACGATACATCTTCGAGAGCACCGCCGCGGCGGTGTTCGCCATGTAGGGCGTCTCGCGCAGCCGGTGGTGGAGATCCGCCGCGTCCTCTCGGCTGACCTCATCCAACGCCTTGCCGCCCAGCGCCGGAAGGATGTGCAGGTCCAGGACCGTCCGGTAGAGCGCCGCAGTCTTCGGCTTGCAGTGCATCGCCACGTGCTTCTCCAGGTAGCGCTCCGCCAGCCCGGCCACGGTGAGCGCCGGCGTCGGAGGTACCGGGAAGGGGTCCTCGCCCCGCTTGATCCGGTCGATCGCCGCCGCCGCCTTCTCTCTCGCCTCGCCGACGGTGATGTCGCCGTGCCGGCCGATCCTGGCGCGCTTCAGCCCGCCCGGCCCCCTGGACTGGACCACGTAGACCTTGCGCCCGGTGGCGTGGACGCGGACGCCGAAGCCGGCCAGGTCGCGGTCCCAGAAGGTGGCGTCGCCGTGATCGACGCGGAGCGCATCGACGGTGCGCTTGGCGATCTTGA
>JAPPLJ010000060.1 GCA_028819475.1 Rhodospirillaceae bacterium | reverse complement strand
TGTCCGCCATTGTCGTCGTCAGGGGTGCTGGAGCGCACTCCAGGGTACTCAAGGGCAGGTGTTGGCGGGTCTTGCAGCGGGCTGCGTCCGGTGTGAGAAAATCGCGCCGAAAGGCGTCCCGATCCTGCTTCCTTGGCGCCCAAGCACTCGGGGGATGAAAGCCGTTTTGCCATCGGCATTTAGCCCGAGCGGCGCTTGAGCGGCAGCGCCCGCCGCGCATGAGAGAGAATGGTCTACGAACCGCCGCGCGGCATCCGACCGGTAGTGTAGGAAGCACGAGACGGCGAAGCAATTGCAAACCGACCCGCGCACTGGCCGGGTCATTCGTGCGGCCCGCGCTGTCGGCGACGGCGCGCACGATGCCCGGCGCGAAGTCGTGCCCGCTGCGGCATCCGACCGTCGGTCCCTTCTCGCATTGTGCGGCGAACCGCGTGCGGCTATCGGTGCGGCCATGCGATCATCGTCGCGCTTCAATGCTCAACGGTCGCCCGCGCCCAAGCCGCCGCAGTCGAGCTTGCGCGTCGCACGGGGCGACCGCATGGTGACGGGAACGGGAGGCGAGCGAGGAGACATGCGCCGATGAACAATGCCGCGTCATCAGAACGCGCGACCGGTCGGCACTGCCGACCGGTGTGCTCGTCGTCACGGTCGGTGCGATGACTCCGGGCGCGTTCATCGCCAAGTGGCGCGCGTCGGAGCTGAAGGAACGCTCGGCGTCGCAGGAACACTTCATCGACCTGTGCCGTCTGCTCGCCGAGCCGACACCGGCGGAGGCCGACCCGGCGGGCGAGCGGTACTGCTTCGAGCGCGGCGCGCGCAAGGACACCGGCGGCGACGGCTGGGCCGACGTGTGGAAGCGCGGCTGCTTCGCCTGGGAGTACAAGGGCCGCCGCGCCGACCTCGACGCGGCGTTCAATCAGTTGCGGCAGTACGCTCTCGCACTGGAGAACCCGCCGCTGCTGATCGTCTCGGACATGGCGCGGTTCCGCATCCGCACCAACTGGACGAACAGCGTGAGCGTGACGCACGAGTTCGCGCTCGACGACCTCGCCGACGGTGCGACCCGCGACATACTCAAGTGGGCGATGTCGGACCCGGAGCGGCTGCGGCCCGGCGAGACGCGACAGACGGTGACGGAGCGCGCGGCGGCAACCTTCGCGGAGCTTGCCCAAGGCTTGCGGGATCGAGGCCACGATCCGCAGACGGTGGCGCACTTCGTGAACCGTCTCGTGTTCTGCATGTTCGCGGAGGATGTGGGCCTGCTGCCCGGCAACATGTTCACCCGGATGCTGGAACAGGCGCGCCGTCGGCCAGACGAGTTCGCCGAGCTTGCCCGCGACCTGTTCAGTGCGATGTCTGTCGGGGGGCGCATCGGGTTCGAATCCGTGGCCTGGTTCAACGGCGGCCTGTTCGACGACGATGCCGCCTTGCCGCTCGACCGGGAGGGGATCGAGACGGCGCTCAAGGCGGCGGCGCTCGACTGGTCGGAAATCGACCCGTCGATTCTCGGCACACTGTTCGAGCGCGGCCTCGACCCGGACAAGCGCTCGCAGCTTGGAGCGCATTACACCGACCGCGACAAGATCATGCGGATCGTCGATCCGGTGATCGTCCGTCCGCTGCTCGCGGAATGGGAGACAGCGAAGGCCGAAATCGCGGTTATGGTCGAGCGCGCCGACACCGCTGGCTCGCCGGCGGCGCAGACCCGGCTGCGGCGGCAGGCGGACCGGGCGCTGCGCGCCTTCCTCGAACGGCTGCGGCGGTTCACCGTGCTCGACCCGGCTTGCGGCTCGGGGAACTTCCTGTATCTCGCGCTGCACGCGCTCAAGGACATCGAGCACCGGGTCCAGCTCGAAGCGGAGACGCTCGGCCTTGCGCGCGGGTTCCCGGCGGTCGGCCCGGCGAACGTGAAGGGCATCGAGATCAACGCCTACGCCGCCGAGCTTGCCCGCGTGTCGGTGTGGATCGGCGAAATCCAGTGGATGCGGCGCAACGGGTTCAGCAACTCGACCAACCCGATTCTCGACCCGCTCGACACCATCGAGTGCCGGGACGCCATCCTCGCGCCGGACGGGATCGAGCCGGACTGGCCGCGAGCCGATGTCGTGATCGGCAACCCGCCGTTTCTCGGCGGCAAGCTACTGATCGGCGGGTTGGGCGAGGACTACGTTTCGCGGATGTTCGCAGCGTGGAAGGAGCGCATACCGCCCGAAGCCGATCTCGTCTGCTACTGGTTCGTGAAGGCGGGCGAGCACGTCGCTTCGGACAAGGCGACGCGCGTCGGTCTCGTCGCCACGAATTCCATACGCGGCGGCGCGAACCGTCGGGCCTTGCAGGCGGCGACCGACGGACGCCCGATCTTCGATGCCTGGTCGGATGAACCGTGGGTGGTCGACGGCGCGGCGGTGCGGGTGTCGCTGGTCTGTTTCTCCGGCGCGGACGACGCGTACAGGCCGGAGACGCGCATGGATGGTGAGCCCGCCGACGAAATCCACTCCGACCTCACGGTCAGGCGCGGCGGAGCCGGGATCGACCTGACCGGAGCGAAGCGCGTCCCGGCGAACATCGGGGTTGCCTTCATGGGTGACACCAAGGGTGGGCCGTTCGACATTCCGGGCGATCTCGCGCGGGAATGGCTGCGCCTTCCGGCCAATCCGGACGGGCGGCCCAATTCCGATGTCCTGAAGCCCTGGGTCAACGGCATGGACCTGACCCGCCGCCCGACAGACAAATGGATCGTGGATTTCGGGTGGAGCATGACGGAGGCCGACGCGGCGCTCTACGAAGCGCCCTTCGGGCACGTCAAAGAACAAGTCTGGCCGATGCGCCAGCGGAACCGCCGGGAAGCGTATCGCCTGAGCTGGTGGCGGCATGTCGAGCCGAGACAGGGCATGTGGCGCGCGCTCGACGGACTGTCACGTTTCATCTTGACGCCCCGCGTTGCCAAGCATCGCTTATTCGTATGGTGCGATGCTGGCGTTTGCCCCGATAGCGCGACAATCGCCATCGCCCGCGACGACGACACGATATTCGGCATCCTGCACAGCCGGTATCACGAGGCATGGTCGCTGCGGTTGGGGACCTGGCTCGGCAAAGGGAACGATCCGCGCTACACGCCGACCACCACCTTCGAGACCTTCCCCTTCCCGGACGGCCTGTCGCCGGATATTCCCGCGGCAGACTATGCGGAAGACTCCCGCGCCGTCGCCATTGCCGATGCTGCGCGGCGACTGGTGGAGCTTCGCAACCGTTGGCTCAACCCGCCCGAATGGGTGGAGTGGGTGGGCGAGCCGGTGCCGGGCTATCCGATGCGTCCGGTCGCCCGCGATGTGGCGGCGGCGAAGGAACTCAAGGCGCGAACGCTGACCAACCTCTACAATGCCCGGCCGCAGTGGTTCGTCGATGCGCACGCCGCGCTCGATGCTGCCGTCGCGGCGGCCTACGGGTGGGACGCGGCGATTTCGGAAGACGATGCGCTCCGGGAGCTACTCGCGCTGAACGTCGCGGAAGGGAAGTAACAGACTCGTACCTCACGATTTGCCGGCCTTGACATGGCACCGGAGCATGCCTACTCTAAATGGAGCATTTGCTCCATTATTGAGGGCCACACCATGCCAAAGCCGACGCTCGACGACCGCACCTGCGATCTGGCGCGGGAAATCAATCGCATCGAGGCACTTCTTGATCGGGAGAAGCCGCCCGCTCGCTCGCAAGCCGGAGAAATCCGCCATGCCGTCATGGCAGGCGCGATGGACGTGCTCAAGAGGGCACAGGACCATGCGCGTGCTGTCGGCAAGGCCGAGCGCATTCGCGCCGCTGGCGAGGGCCACAACGAGGAAAACAGCCGCTCGCTGGGTTACAGCGCCGAAATGGCGGCGCTTGAGGCGCTGTTGGGCGAGCGCAAGGCTTGGGACTGGATCAAGCGCTGGGGTCTGAACGAGGGCGGATGGGCCTGAGCTGGCGACAAAACGGTTGACGTTCCGAAACTCCACCTGTCGGCGTATAGCAGTCCGGCCACAATATAAAATTGGTGCTGCAATCAACGCTGTCTGGTGATCAAGCTGGCCAAGTCAGGCGATGTCTGCGATTCAATCGCCGATGGAGAATACGAAATGAGAAAGTCCATTCCGTCGATCATCAGGAAGCAGGTTACTCAAGAAAGTCAGTCAACATGTCCTTTCTGTGGCGAGGATGATGTTTCGACAGCAGAACTTCATCACATCACACCGATATCGGAAGACGGTACGGATTTGTTCGAGAATTTGATCTATGTCTGTGCAAACTGCCACTCAAAGATAACGCAAGGCCAGATTCCCAAAAGCGACGTGGAAAGGGTGAAAAAGCTGCTTGGAGAAGGCAAACATCCGTTCTTCAAGGGTGAGACCGCGAGTAATGTTATCCATGCAGATTTCACCAAAGGAGCAAACTTGGGAGTAGTTGCAAATTCAATACAAAACGTGAAGATAAAGACGACACGGAGAACGGTGAAGGTTGCGGCCCCACAAGGTTCGATAGCTTCAAGTCTGTGCCATATGAACTACACGAAGCACTTGATTGACAGATATCATGAATTCAAGAGAATCGAAGTTGGCAAGGACGCGATGAAATACCCAGTATTTTATCAACAGATAAAAAGGAAATTTGGGGCAAATTGGAAGATGGTGCCTTTGGAGAGATTTGAGAATCTTGTAGCGTATATTCAATCGAGAATTGACAAGACGAAACATGGAAGAGTGCAAAAATCTCATGGCATAAAGAACTATTCTAGTTTTGAAGAATACCTTGAAAAACGTGGGTATTTGGACTGCTGAGCACGTGCCATGCTGCCATGGAGTTACACTGCGAATAACGTCTGAACTCACTTCAAAACCAGCGCCAGCAGCCGGATGGCCGCGACGACCTCGGGCCTTTCGGTCTCGCGGGCGTCGAGCGCGCGTCTGAGCCGGGCGAGTTCGTCGGTGTCGAGGAACCGGGCGATGTTGCGCCTCGGGTTCTTCGAGATGGCAAGCCGGTAGCGGCAAATGCAGCTTTCTGCACCCGCCCCGTTCGCCGCCCTTGCGATGGGCTAGGGCCGCCCGCCGCACAAAGCCTGCTGCTAGCGTGATGCTCCGAAAGCCGCCGTAAGATCCGTCCGTTCCAGCGTACCTGCCGCGCCTTCATGCGATCGCCCGGTGAATATGCCCGTCAAGCGCCCGTCGTCGCCGCTGGTCTCCCGGAAGGTGTTGCCGCGAACCGCGATGCCATAGCCGAGATCGCCATTGAGCCATGTCACCCCGCTCCCGGCAGCGCCGGGCGCGGCGTTCGCGCCCCATGTCTCGAGATTGGTGAAATCCGCCCGGCCCGTCATGGACACCAGATTGACGCTGATCGCGGCATCGCCCGCGACGGCCGCCGCGTCCGGGGTCAGGCCCAGCAATTCGCCGTTCCAAACCGCTGAACCGGACAGGCTCCGATTGTCGGCAAGGTCGCTGTCCGGCGTATAGCCGTAAGCCCATGGCTCGACATAACCGTTGCGCAGCGCAACCCCGAAACCGGCATGGGAGCCGTTGCCGTGAATGTGCCTTGAAGTGCTTGCCCAAGGGCCAAGGGACGACGGATCAGTTCCCGGTTCAAGGCTGTAAAGCGCCCGCAATGATTCCCGGTCTATCGGGTACAGAAGCGATAAAGGTTGCTGCTTCCCGTTCTGTTCCAAGGCGTAAATGTCGGCGGTTCCCTCCAGAATGGTAGCGTAGCCTGCCGATGGATGATCATCGACTCCTAGAGCGTGCATCATTTCATGGGCGAGTAGGATCACGGATCGCCGGATACTGGCGATTCCCGCGTCTGCCGTCCCGGTGGCATCCGCGTACACGTTGGTATCCCTGTAGAATTCGATTAGGGAATCCGCTACCACTTTGTAACCATCTGCACTTGTGCTAATCCGATTGTATGTTGTTGCCCCAGCGCCTCTAGGACTTACAGGGACGAATTTCACTCGGATGGTATTGGCTGTTTCCCCGGCATCTTCCGGCAATGAGTTACCCATAGTGATTTTGTAGCCTTCTGGAAGGGCAGTATTGATTAGCTGAATCGTGGCGGCAACAATATTTTGGTCAAGGCTCGATGCTTGGCCAACAATCCGCACTGTCGGAGCTTGCGGCCACCGAGCCACACCCGCACCCGGAAACGCCTCTTGCAAATAGGCCACCAATTGGCTGCGCCCTGCTCCGTCATTCAGTTGGCCGAAGCGAATTTCCGAATCTCCACGAGTGCCGGTCACGGGCAATCGGCCGATATCACCCTGGTCTACGCCTACAAAAATCTTCGGCGTGTATCCTCCTTGGCCGAAAGGAGTCGGCCCTGCTTCACTGGCGAGAATTTCATCCGTGTAGATAGGCGAATTCTTCACGTCCGAAGAAAGGACGGTCGGAAGGTTTCGAACGCTGTAGTGCCGCGCGAATAGCGTCTCGGTATTCGGATCATCGACATACGCGAATGGAAAGGGTAGCCGATCAACTTCTACCGTCTTTGAGGGGTCTTGCGGGAACGCGTCCGCGTTGTCGCCCACGCCGTCTCCATCCGTGTCCATCGTCTCCGAAGCGTCCTGCGGGAACGCGTCCGCGTTGTCGCCCACGCCGTCTCCGTCGCTGTCCATCGTCTCGGAAGCATCGCGCGGGAAGGCGTCCTGAGCATCCGCTACCCCATCGCCGTCCGTGTCAACAACAGGCTGGTTCGGCTGTTGCGTCATCGGGTCGGGCTTGCCTCCGCCTCCACCGCCTCCGCAGGCGACAAGCAGGAACAGGGCGGCGGCGATGGCGAAAACGGTGTGCATCGATGTTCTCCTCACGATCATCGCCCCCGATGCGGCCGGGAGCCGGGCCGTTGCTAACACTTTCCGGTATGGGAAATGTTCCCCGCCTATTCGCCAAGCATCGGGGAGCTACCCCTTGCCGGATCAGGCTGTTGTATTCAGCGGGCGACCCGACAGAGCGGGGAACCCGAAAAGTGCTAGCGAGGCGAAGTCTGGCGCATGGTGGCGCGTGAGTCCATATGGCGGCGCAAGCGCAGGACTGGATCGCGACGGCGTCGAAAATCGACCGGACTCTGTGCTGGAGTAGGATCGGAACTGACTTCAAAACCAGCGCCCGCGCATGCGCAGGGCGCGGGAGGCGGAAGGCGGCGGTGGCGGCGCGTCCCGGAGGTTCATCGCCTCGGCGATCAGGCTCCCGACCTTCTCCGCCGTCTCGACCAGATGACCGTCGGCAAGATGAGCATAGCTCGCCGTGGTCTCGTGGCGACGATGACCAAGCAGCTTGCCCACCAGCGGCAGGTTCTCGCCCGACATGACGGCATGGCTCGCCGCCGTGTGCCGCAAATCGTGCAATCGGACCTTGCCGAGCTTCGCGTCGTGGCAGACCGCGTGCCAGAAGTTCACGACCCGGTGTGCGTGTCGGCCCCCGGCGAGGCTCGGAAACAGGAACGCATCGGTGTCGCGTGGTCCGGGCAGCATATCGATAACGGCCCGCGCCGCCCCGCCGAGCGGCACGATGCGCGGTCCAGTCTTGCTATCGGGCAAGGCGATGGCGTTCTCTCCGATGTCGCGCCAGCGAAGGTTGAGCACTTCGCCCCGGCGGCAGCCGGTGAGCGCCAGCAGCCGGATCGCCGCGACGGCCTCGGGCCGTTCGTCCTCGCGGGCGTCGAGCGCCTGCCCGAGCCGGGCGAGTTCGTCGGTGTCGAGGAACCGGGCGATGTTGCGCCTCGGGTTCTTCCTGATGCCGAGACAGGGATTGGTGCCCGGCTCGCGGAAGCCGTATTCCTCGGCCCGGAACATCATCGAGCGCAGTATCTCGAAGGCGCGGTTGGCCGCGCCGGGCCGGTCCCGGCTCGCTTCGTCGAACCACGCGGCCACGTCCTCGGGGCCGACACGCTCCACCGGCATCTTGCCGAAGGCGGGCAGGATGCGGGCCTTGAGATAGATGCGGATGGTCTTGCGTCCCGACGGCTTCCAGTAGGGATCGCAGCGCCGGAGATACTCCTCGGCCAGCATGGCTACGGTCGGGGCGGTCTTCTCCCTGTGGATGTCGTCGGCGGGATTGTCGCCCGCGCGGACGCGCGCGAGGATGTCACGGGCGCGGCGGCGGGCTTGCGTCAGTTCCATCTCGCCGAAACGAGCAATGACGATGCGCCGGGTCTTCCCCTCGATGCGAGCCTGCACGATCCACGCTTTCGCGCCGGACCGGTGGACGCGCAACCCGAAGCCGGGCAGCGCCCGGTCGAACAGGAACACGTCCCGGTCGCCGGGTTCGGTCTCGCGGGCGAGCCGCGCGGTGAGATCAACCGTCGGCATGATCGCACCCTCCCTCCCAGACGGTCCCTCTACCGGCCAGCGCCGCCCCGATGCGCCCGGACACCCGGTCGGCGGCCTCGGCAACCGAGCGGTCGGACAGGTGGACATAGCGTTCGGTCGTCTCCACCAGCGCGTGACCGAGCAGCTTGGCGATGGTCAGCATGCCGACGCCGTTCATGGCGGCGGTGGACGCCCAACTGTGACGAAGATCGTGAAGCCGCAAGCCGGACAGTTCGGCCTCGGCGCGGATGCGATCCCATTGGAAGGCGATGTTGTCGATGGGCCGCGTCGGCGGACGGGCGGGAAAGAGATAGGGGCAATCCGCGCTGTATCGCGGGATGGCGTCGATGACGGCCCGCGCGGCGCTCGACAGCCAGACCGTGCGCGGTCCCGATTTCGAATCCCGAAGATGGATGCGCTTGCCCTTGATCCAGTCCCATTCGAGTGCGGCGATCTCGCCGAAGCGGCAGCCGGTCAGCATCAGCAGGCGGACGATGGCGACGACGTTCGGGCACCAGAACTCGTCGCGGGTGGCGAAGGCGCGAGCGCGGCGCGAAGCGCGCGCGAGGATGACGGCGCCGTCGCAACACCGTCGGTCGGAAACGAAACGGGCCGCGCCGCCGTCCCGCTGCGGGGATGACGACGCGGCCCGCGATGCGCGGCGGTCAGGCGGCGCAGCGAGCGACCGGTATGCCGAGCGATCGGGCGCGGTCCACGAGGTTCTCGGTGATGCCGCTGCCGGGGAAGGCGATCACGCCCTTGGGCAGGAGGTTCGTGGACGACGTCGAGCGGCCTCGTGGGCGGCGCGTGCGGGTCGTAGCGCAAGATGACCCTCTGGCCGACCAGGATGGCGTCGACCTCGTAGAGCCGGCCGTTGAGGCTGACGGTGCGGTCCTTGTGCACCACGCGCTTGGCCTCGAAGAGGAAGACCTCGTCGAGGTCGAGCGTGGCGTCGGGATAGCGCACGCCGCCCGAGACGAGCGCCCACTGCTCGAGCGGGGTGCGCCCGTCGAGGCCGCGATGCGGGGTGTTGTGGTACTCGCCCTCGATCCACGCCCACAGGCTGCGGTTGAGCGTCTGCACGCTGTCGGTGGCCCGCGCGTCGAGGTGGGCGAGCCAGCCGGCGCGAAGGGTGCGGAAGAAGCGCTCGATCTTGCCCTTTCCCGCTGGCTGATACGGTCTTGCGTGCACCAGCACCACGCCGAGCTTCGCGCACACCAGGGCGAGCTGGCGCGAGCGGTAGGCCGCACCGTTGTCCACGTACAGACGCGCCGGCAGCCCGCGGCGGATCAGCGCGTTCTTCCACACCGGCAGGAAGGCCGGGACGTTCTCCGACATCGCGAAGGCGGCGAAGGGGACCACACGGGTGGCATCGTCGATGAAGGCGATGAGGTAGGTCTTGCGCCGGCTGCGCCCGAGCCGGACCTTCGGCCCGTGCATGACGTCGCTCATCCACAGCTCGCCTGCGTCGCGGAGCCCACTGGCCCCGGGACCGTCACGCTATGCAGCGGCCGGGGGCGGGTCAGGCCCCATCGAGTGTTGGAACGCCGGGGTGCGACCCGGGACGCCGATTCCATGGGGTTGGAAGCCCAACGGGGCGGGCAGCACCCGAAGCTGCGCCGCCACCAGGGCACGCAGCGTCATCAACGCACTGTCGCTCCCCAGACGCGCGCGCACCGCCACCATGGTCGCCGCGCAACCCGCCAGCCGGTCGGGGATCAGGCCGATGACGCGGACAAGAGCGTTGTGAACGAGACGCACCCGCCGGCGCACCCAGCGCATCGCGCCGGGAAGCTCGACGGCGCCATCGTCCTCGGGGCGGCGCAGCTCGTTCGCCGCCGCCTCCAGGCTCTGCGCCTCCTCGGCCGCAACGACAACCGCTTCCAGAGCGTCGAGCGTGCCCGGCAGCCGCGCCGCCAGACAGTCGGCCAGCAGGCTGATGGTCGTATGGCTCTCACGGCAATACCAACGAGGAACCTTCGCGCCGGGCGGGGTCTTGCGCGAGTAAGTGCCGTGGCTTGCCACGGAACAGCCGCCGTGCGGGTGATTGGGGCAGCGCTCGAGCCTTGCATCGCGCCACGCCTCCGTCCTAACGTATTCCTCGCCGGTAAGCCCCGTCTTGTAACGAAGCTGCACACCGGCCATGGCCCGGCGGGGTTCGGCCCGCGCGGGCCTCTTCCTTGTTGTCCCTGGTCAGACCGAGACTACGGAACCGCCACCCGCGGCGCAAAGCCGCCACACCGGCGACCCCGGCCGCGGGCGGCTTCCCACATTCGCCCGCCAGCGCCGGAAATCCCAAACCAGTCAATGTGAGAAAAACTGCCGACCTTCTATCCGGCTAAAGCGCGAAACAACACGGCGCCCCGATGACAACCGGCGACGGCATGCGGGCCTGGATGGTGCTGCGCCGGCTCGGGGACTACGAGGCGGCATGGCGCGCGCACGCCGCCGCGCCGGCCGCGCTCGAACCGGGACCGTTCCCGATCCGCATCCAGGGCGCGGGGGATCTGAAGGCGGCCCGGTTCGACCTGCTGGCCTGGGCGGACCCGCGCGCCGGGGACGGCCCCGCCTCGCCCTTCTGGGTGCAGGACGGCATGGCGGAGGCGGCGGTCGCGCCGGGCGTCGCGCCCCTGGCCGCCGTGGTCGCGGAGGGCGGGGGGTCCATCGAGGGGCTGCGGCTGCTCGACGGCGCCCTGGTGCTCAAGATCGAGTGCGGCGCGGCGGCCCTCCAGCTCCGGGTGCGCGGCGCCGGGCCGTTCCCCGACGCCGCAGGGATCGAGCTGCGCCACCCCTTCGGGCTCGGGATGCCGCAGACGGTGCGGCGGCTGATCGACTTCTGGAGCGTCGCGGGCCGCGCGGTCCCCCCGGAGACGGCGGGGCCAGACCCTCGCGGCCTGCGGGCGGGGACCTGTTCCCGATGACGGTGCTCGACGGGCTCCGGGAGAAGAGGACGCAGCGGCGCATCGCCGAGGATGTCTGGGGCGCGGAGCGCGTCGCCGCCGAGTGGGACCCCGACGGGTGGATGCGCTCGCAGGTGCGGCGCTGGGTGAGGAAGGCCAACGCGCTCGCCGCCGGCGGCTGGCGCGAGCTGGTGCCGCGCGACCCGCCCGACGATCGGGACCGGTGACGGCGGCCGGCGCTGCTGCTAGAGTGCCGGCAGGCATCGCGGCCGGCCGTGCAAGCGCTCGACGCGGTTCGTTCCGGGGCCGGGCCGTCATCCCCCGGGACCCGAAGGGTTGCCGGGGGCCGCTTGTGCCCGCGCCGACACGAATGACCTGACGCTGGAACGAATCCGCTTACAGTACGCTTACATCGGCCCGGTGCCGTCTTGCACGTTCCGGGTCGATGCGATGCCTCAAGATACTGATAAACCGTCAGAAAACGCCACCTCTCAGGGCAGGTTCCGCGTCGGCGTGGACGTGGGCGGCACCTTCACCGATATCGCCCTGGAACATGGCGACGGCCGCTTCCATTCCGCCAAGCTGCTGACCACCGGCGCCGAACCGGCGCGCGCGGTGCTCGACGGCGTCGCCGCGGCCTGCAAGGCGGCCGGGATCGGGTTGGCAGATATCGGCCGGATCATCCACGGCACGACGCTGGCGACGAACGCCGTGATCGAACGGCGCGGCGCGGAGACCCTGTTCGTCACCACCGAAGGCTTTCGCGACGTACTCGAAATGGGCTCGGAAAGCCGGTTCGACCAATACGACCTGAACATCGTCAAGCCGGCGCCGCTGGTGCGCCGCGCCCGCCGGCTGACGGTGCGCGAGCGGCTCGACGTCAATGGCGGGGCCCTGATCCCGCTCGACGAGGCGTCGGTCGCGCCCGTGCTGGACGCCATCGCCGCCGAGGGAATCGAAAGCGTCGCGATCGGCCTGCTGCACAGCTACGCCAACCCGGCCCATGAACGGCGCCTGCGCGATCTGGTGCTGGCGGCGTATCCGGGGCTGCCGGTCAGCCTGTCCTGCGAGGTCTCGCCGGAAATGCGCGAATTTCAGCGCTTCTCGACCACCGTCGCCAACGCCTATGTCCAGCCTGCGGTCGCCGCGTATCTGCGCCGACTGGAGCAGGCACTGGCCGAGGCCGGTTTCGCCGGCGCGCTGATGGTCATGCTGTCGAACGGCGGCCTCGGGACCGTCGATACGGCGATCCGCTTCCCGGTCCGGCTCGTCGAATCCGGCCCGGCCGGCGGTGCGATCTATGCCGCCGCAGTCGCCAGGCAGACCGGCGCCGCCAAGGCCGTCTCCTTCGACATGGGCGGCACGACCGCCAAGATCTGCCTGATCGACGACGGCCGGCCGCAGTCGGCGCGCGACTTCGAGGTCGACCGGGCCTATCGTTTCAAGCGCGGCAGCGGCCTGCCCCTGCGCATCCCGGTGGTCGAAATGGTCGAGATCGGCGCGGGCGGCGGCTCCCTGTGCGGCGTCGACGGGCTCGGCCGGATCGCGGTCGGCCCGCGCAGCGCCGGGTCCGATCCCGGCCCGGCCTGCTACGCCCGCGGCGGGACCGGCGCGACCGTGACCGACGCCGACGTCGTGCTCGGCCGGATCGATCCGGCCGGTTTCGCCGGCGGCACGATGATGCTGGACGCTGCCGCGGCCGAAAGCACGCTCGCCGCCGATGTCGGCGCGCCGCTCGATCTCGACACCGCGACGGCGGCCCTCGGTGTCGCCGAAATGGTCGACGAGAACATGGCCAACGCAGCGAGGGAACACGCCGTAGAGCACGGCAGGGATTTCGAGGGACGGACCCTGATCGCGTTCGGCGGCTGCGCCCCGCTGCACGCCGCCCGGCTCGCCGACAAGCTGGGCATCGACCGGATCGTCGTGCCGCGCGGCGCCGGGGTCGGCTCGGCGATCGGCTTCCTGCGCGCGCCGGTGGCGTTCGAGGTCGCGCGCAGCCTGTACCAGCAGCTCGAATCGCTGGACGCCGCCGCCGTTGCGGCGCTGCTGGCGGACATGCGCGACGAAGCCGCATCCTTCGTCGAGACCGCCGCCGGCCGCGCGCCGGAGCGCCTCTCTTATGCCGCCTTCATGCGTTATCGCGGCCAGAGTCACGAGATCATGGTGCCTCTGCCCGAAGCGCCGCCCGACCCGCGCGACCCCGGTCCGTGGTCGGAAGCCGTGGCGGATGCCTATGCGGCGGCCTACCAGCGGCAGTACGGCCCGCCGATTGACGGTGTGCCGCTGGAATTCGTCGCCTGGACCGTCCGGGCGGAATGCCGTGCGCAGGACACGACCCGGCCGCTCGAAGACCCCGAGGAACCGGCGTCGCCCGAGATCGCGGCGCGAAGGATTGTCGATACGTCCGCCGGCAAGCCTCTGACGGCGGCCGTGTTCGACCGCGACCGGCTGCGCCCCGGTCAGGCCGTCGCCGGGCCGGCGGTGATCGTCGAAGCCCAGACCTCGACCATCGCCCCGCCGGGATATACCCTGTCCTGCGATCCGTTCGGCTCCCTGATTCTGGAGCGCACGGCGGAGGACCGATGATGACCGAAATGCCGGCCGAAGACAGCCTGACCCGCATCCGCTATCCGGTGCTGTGGAACCGCCTGACCGCCATCGTCGAGGAGCAGGCGCGCAGCCTGATCAAGACGGCGTTCAGCGAGACGGTGAGCGAAGCCGGCGACCTTTCCGCCGGCGTGTTCGACACGCGCGGGCGCATGGTCGCCCAGGCGGTGACCGGGACCCCCGGCCATGTCAACTCGATGGCAGAGGCGGTCGGCTATTTCCTGGAGAAATTCCCGGCCGCTGAAATGAAGCCGGGCGACCATTTCATCACCAACGATCCCTGGCTCAGCTCCGGCCATCTGCACGATATCACCGTCGTCTCGCCGGCGTTCCACCGGAACGAGCCGGTCGCCCTGTTCGCCTGCACCTGCCACCAGGTCGATATCGGCGGGCTGGGCCAGTGCCCGGACGGGCGGTCGATCTACGAAGAAGGCCTGTTCATCCCGATCATGCGGCTGGCGCGCGAAGGCGCGTTCAACGAGGACCTGTTCGAGATCGTCCGCGCCAATGTCCGCCAGCCGGACCCGGTGGAAGGCGACATCCGCAGCTACGCGACCTGCAACCATCTGGGGGAACGCCGGCTCGCTGCAATGCTGGACGAGTATGGCGACATTCGCTTCGACGCGCTGGCCGATTTCATCCTGGAACGCTCGCGCCGGGCGATGGAGGACGCGATCCGCGCCCTGCCGGACGGCACATACCGTAACGCCGTCACCCTCGACGGCATCGACCGGCCGGTCATTCTGGACGCCGCGCTGACGATCGACGGCGAACGCATCGTCATCGACTTCGACGGCAGCTCGCCGGCCAGCGCCTACGGCGTCAACCTGGTGATGAACTACACCCTGGCCTATACGGCGTTCGGCGTGCGCGCAGCGGTAGCGCCGGAAATCCCCAACAATGCCGGTTCGCTCGCGCCGGTCGAGGTCAGGGCGCCGGCCGGCTCCATCCTCAATGTCGAGAAGCCTCGGCCGGTCAGCGCGCGCCACATCGTCGGCCAGTTCCTGCCGGACGTCGTGCTCGGCTGCCTGGCGAAAGTGCCCGGCCTCGAAGTGCCCGCAGAAGGCGCGGCCTGCCTGTGGGGCATCCAGGTGCGCGGCGGGCCGGAGATCGGCGCCGCGCCCGGCATGAATCGGGACAGCGACGCCGCGGCCTTCGACCTGCTGTCGTTCAACAGCGGCGGCTCCGGCGCCCGCCCCGCGGCCGACGGCCTGTCCGCCACCGCCTTCCCCAGCGGCGTGCGCGCCTTGCCGGTCGAAGCGATCGAGACCCGGGCGCCGGTCGTCGTCTGGCGCAAGGAACTGCGGCCCGATTCCGGCGGCGCGGGACAGCAGCGCGGCGGCCTCGGCCAGACAGTCGAAATGGGGACGCGCGACGGCGCACCCTTCGCCCTGTTCGCCATGTACGACCGGGTCGAGAACCCGGCGAGGGGACGCAACGGCGGGGCGGACGGGGCGGCAGGCACGGTCGCGACCGCCAGCGGCAGCCCGCTGCGGCCCAAGGGCAGGCAGATCGTCGGCGCCGATGACCGGGTGCGGGTCGACCTGCCTGGCGGCGGCGGCCACGGTGATCCGCGCGACCGGCCGGCCGAGGCCGTCGCGGCGGATATCGCAGAAGGCTATGTCACGGCCGACGCCGCGCGCCGGCTCTACGGCGTGGAGATCGGCGATGACGGGAAAGTGACGCGGTAGCCCGAGTCGCGTACAGCCGGCATTTTCGCATAATTTTACCTAATGGTTGAATGTTATACCAGAAAGGCGATATATTTAACCGTATGGTTGAACAAAACCTCGATCTGGTCTTCCAGGCGCTTGCCGATCCCACGCGCAGGACGCTCCTCGATCGCCTGGCGGCGGGCGAAGCGACGGTCGGCCAGCTTTCCGAGCCGCTTCCGCTGTCCTTCGCCGCGGTGTCGAAACATCTCGGCGTGCTCGAACGCGCCGGCCTCGTGACACGCGAAGCACGGGGGCGGGAACGGGTGTGCCGGATCGATCCTGCCGCCCTGAACGACGCCCTTGCCTGGCTCGAATTCCACGAACGCTTCTGGACCGGCCGGCTGGACGCGCTCGATGCGCTGGTCGGCACTCTCTCCGGCACGACGGGCGAACCGCAATGACCGATCCCGATCCGGGCGTGCCAAATCCCGGACAAACCCGAACGGGCGCCGGCGATACCGCAGGGCGCAGGCCGGACGACGGAAACATCTACCTGACGCTTCATCGCATCATCGCCGCGCCGGTCGAAACGGTTTACGCCGCGTGGACCGATCCGGATCTGTTGCGCCAGTGGCTGGCTCCCGGCGATACCGCGGTCGCCCGTGCGATCGCCGAAACCACGATCGGCGGGACGTTTCTCGTCGAGATGCGCGGAACGGACGGCAAGACATGGCTCACCCGCGGCACCTATCGGGAGGTCGTGCCCAACCGCCGCGTGGTGCACACTTGGCGCTGGGAGGGCAGCGACGTCGAATCTCTGGTCACCGTCGAGCTTGAGCCGGAGTCGGACGGCGCGACGCGCCTCACCCTCACGCATTCCCGGTTTTCGCAAGCCGAGGCCCGCGACGAACATGTGCGCGGCTGGACCGGATGCCTTGCGAAGCTCGAAGCCCTGTACGCCGGTTGAAGCCTCTGCCGATACAGCATCCGGGCGGTTTCCCGTGGCGCCGTATCGCTTCCCGGCGTGCAGGGCGCTACGGCGGCCGGCTCCGGTCGGGCGGGCGCTCCCGCACAGCAGGCTGGACGGGCAGTCGGGAACCACGGTGACACAACGATGGACCGAACCGTGACGGGCGTTCGCCCGGACTGGGTGTCCGACGATCTATACCCGTTTGAAAGCAGGTTCTTCGCTGCCCCGTCGGGGCACCTGATGCATTTCGTCGACCAGGGCGAAGGCGCGCCGATCGTCTTCGTGCACGGCAATCCGGCCTGGTCGTTCGAATTCCGGCATCTGATCGCAGGGCTACGATCCGGGTTCCGGTGCATTGCCCCGGACCATATCGGTTTCGGTCTGTCGTCGCGCAGCGGCCGGCGCGAAGACCACCACCCCGAAAGCCATGCCGACCGGTTCGCCGCCCTGCTCGACCATCTCGACCTGCGCGACCTGACCCTGTTCATGACCGATTGGGGCGGCCCGATCGGTCTCGAATTCGCGCGCCGGCATCCGGGCCGGGTCAAGCGGCTGGTCATCGCCAACACCTGGTGCTGGCCGGTCGGCGACGACTTTCATTTCAGGGCCTTCAGCTCTCTGATGTCGAGCTGGGTCGGGCAATATCTCATCAGGCGCCACAACATATTCGTGAACAGGGTGATGCCGAAGGCGGTCGGCGACAGGACAGTGCTGACGCCGGAAATCATGGCGCACTATCGCCATGCCCAGCCGTCGCCCGATGCCCGCGCCGCCAACGCGGCCCTGCCGGGTTACATCGTCGGTGCGGGAGCGTGGCTCGAATCGATCTGGCGCGAGCGCGCGGCTTTCGCGGACAAGCCCGCGCTCATTTTCTGGGGACACAAGGATATCGCGTTCCGCAAGAAGGAACTCGACCGGTGGAAGGCCGCGCTTTCCGATATCGAACTGCACGAGTTCGAGGACTGCGGACATTTCCTGGCGGAGGAAGCTCCCGAAAAGCTCGCAATGGCGATACGGGATTTCATGAACCGGAAGTAAGGTCGCGTCGCACCGCCGCCGGCAGGGCCGCTACCCCTCCATCGCCTTCAGGCGCAGGCGGGCGATGCGGTGAACCTGCCGCAGGGCCGTCGCGAATTCGGTTTCCCGGTCGTTGCCGGCGCGGCTGCGGAAGGCGTCGAGAATGTCCTGCCGGCTCAAGCCGCGCACCGCAATGATGAACGGAAATCCGAAGCGGGCGGTGTAGCGCTCGTTGAGCGCGTGGAATTCGGCAAACTCTTCCGGCGTGCAGCGGTCCAAGCCGGCAGACGCCTGCTCGGCGGTCGATTCCGCGGTCAGGTTGCCGGCCATCGCCAGCCTGCCCGCAAGCTCCGGATGGGCGCGCAGCAGGGCCAGCTTGACACTGTCGTCTGCCTCATCGACGACCCGCGCCATCCGGCCGGCCAGCGTTTCCGGATCGTCGTCCGCCGCTCCAAGGCCCCCGTCGAACACCGCCGCCGCAGCCCAGGGCGAATGTTCGTAGATGCCGCCATAGGTTTCGATGAAGGCAGCGCGGTCCAGGGTCGACGGGCGGGGCGAAAGCATGGGTTGAGCCGGTTTCCTGTGGCGTTCGGCGCACACTAGCCGATTGTATTGCCCGATTGTATTGCAGGGGCAAATCGGCTCTAGTTTCGGACTAGGCTTCAGGGAGACCCGCCCTTATGGGCCGATTGACCACCCATGTTCTGGATACCAGCGCCGGCCGCCCCGGCGCCGGCATTGCGGTGACGCTGGACCGGCTGGAGCCCGGCGGGCCGGTGCGCCTCACCGAAACCGTCACCAACAGCGACGGCCGCTGCGATGCGCCATTGCTGGACGGAGACGCCTTCACGGCCGGCGTCTATGAGCTCGCCTTCGCCGCCGGGGCCTATTTCCGGGCGCGCGGCGTGACGCTGGCCGATCCGGCGTTTCTGGACGCGGTGATTATCCGGTTCGGCATTGCCGCGCCGGGCGAGCATTATCATGTGCCATTGCTGATTTCGCCCTACGGCTATTCCACCTATCGCGGAAGCTGAGGCGCATGGCGCAGCCGATCACCTTCCTGCTGAACGGCGCGGTGGAGACGGTCTCGGACGTTCCGCCGACCACCACGCTTCTGCAGTTCCTGCGCCGCCACAAGGGGCTGACCGGCACGAAGGAAGGCTGCGCCGAGGGTGATTGCGGCGCCTGCACGGTCGTGCTCGGCGATCCGGGGGATGACGGCGCGCTCCGCCACACGTTGCGCCATCGGGCAGCGAACGCCTGCATCCTGTTCCTGCCGATGATGCACGGCCGGTCGGTGACGACCGTCGAAGGGCTGAGCAACGGCGCCGGAACGGTGCCGAACGCGGCCGAGCTTCATCCCGTGCCCCGGTCCTTTGTCGATTGCCACGCCTCCCAGTGCGGCTTCTGTACGCCCGGTTTCGTGATGTCGGCCTACGCCGCCTGGCTCGAGAACGAACCGTTGGACAAGCGCAGCGTCGAAGACCTGCTGGCCGGCAACCTCTGCCGGTGCACGGGCTACGGGCCGATCGTCGACGCAACGCTCGCGCTGAACGGCGCGCGCCCGGCAAACGGCGAAGGCGCCGCTGCGACCGACAGCGCCCGGCAGCTTCACGATGCGGCGGATCGGGGCGCGCTTGCCTACGAACACGGCGGTCAGCGCTGGTACGGGCCGACCACGCTCGATGAATTGTCGGCGCTCTGCGCGGCGCATCCGGACGCGACCATCGTCGCCGGCGCGACCGATGTCGGCCTGTGGGTGACCAAGCAGCACCGGCGGCTCGACACGGTGATCGATATCGGACGGGTCGGCGCGCTGAACGAACTGACCGTGACCGGCGACACCCTGCGCATCGGCGCCGGCGTCACCTGTACGGGCGCCTACGAAGCGATCGCCGAACGCTGGCCGGATTTCGGCGAACTGCTGCGCCGCTTCGGCGGGCGCCAGGTCCGCAATGCCGGGACCATCGGCGGCAATATCGCCAACGGTTCGCCGATCGGCGACAGCCCGCCCGCCCTGATCGCCCTCGGCGCAACGCTGGTCCTGCGCAAGGGCGACACCCGGCGGCGCCTGCCGCTGGATGCCTTCTTTCTCGACTACGGCAAGCAGGACCGGCAGCCGAGCGAGTTCGTCGAGGCCGTCGAGATTCCGCTCGATACCGGCCCGGAAGAGCTGAAGTGCTACAAGATTTCGAAGCGCTTCGATCAGGATATTTCTGCGCTTTGCGGCTGTTTCAACCTGCGCATCGAAGACGGCGCGGTCACGCGGGTCCGCATCGCCTATGGCGGCATGGCGGCGACGCCGAAGCGGGCGGCCGCGGTCGAGGCCGCATTGCTGGGCCGGCCGTGGACCGAACAAACTGTGGCGGCGGTGCTGCCGGCCTTCGCGGAGGATTTCACGCCGATCGACGATATGCGCGCCTCCGCCGGCTACCGGCTGCTGGCGGCGCAGAACCTGCTGCGGCGCTATTTTCACGAGAGCGGGCGCCCCCTGAGGGAAACCCGGCTGGCCGGCCGGGAGGCGGCCTTCGCATGACCGAACTCCCGACCCCAGAAGCTGTCGGGGACGCGACCAGGGCCGCACCGGCCATCGAGGGTGGCGTGCGGGCGGCGCGCGTCCACGACAGCGCGGTCAAACATGTCTCGGGCACGGCGATCTACACCGACGACATCCCGGAGCCGCCGGGCACGCTCCAGGTCTATCTCGCGCGCAGCGAACGGGCCCACGCCCGGATCGTCTCGATGGACCTGGCGGCGGTTCGGGCGGGCGACGGCGTCGCGGCGGTGATGACCGCCGGCGACATCCCCGGCGCCAACGATGTCAGCCCGATGGCCGGCGACGATCCGCTCTTCCCGGCCGCCGTTGTCGAATATTTCGGCCAGTCCCTGTTCGGCGTCGCCGCGGAGACGGTCGAACAGGCGCGGGCCGCCGCGGCGCAGGCCGAAATCGACTACGACGACCTGCCGGCGCTGCTCACCATCGAGGATGCGATGGCGGCGGAGAGCCTGCTCGAACCGCCCTATACGATGGCGAAGGGCGATGCGGCGGCAGCAATCGCCAGCGCGCCGCACGTCGTCGAGGGCCGGATCGAGATCGGCGGCCAGGAGCATTTCTATCTCGAAGGCCAGGCGGCGCTCGCCGTGCCGGGCGAGGACGAGGACATGACCGTCCATTGTTCGAGCCAGCATCCGAGCGAAATCCAGCACACGATCGCCAAGGTGCTGGACGTGCCGAACCATTCGGTGACGGTCGAGGTGCGCCGGATGGGCGGCGGCTTCGGCGGCAAGGAGAGCCAGGGCAACCTGCCTGCCGCGGCGGCGGCGCTGGCCGCGCGGCTGACCGGCCGGCCGGCGAAATGCGTCTACGACCGCGACGACGACATGATCCTCACCGGCAAGCGCCACGATTTCCGGATCGACTACCGCGCCGGCTTCGACGGTACGGGCCGCATTCTGGGCATCGAATTCGACCAGGCGCTGCGCTGCGGCATGTCCTGGGACCTTTCGGGGCCGATCGCCGACCGGGCGATGTTCCACGCCGACAACTGCTATAGCCTGCCGAACGCGCGGATCACCTCGTACCGCTGCAAGACGCACACCCAGTCCAACACGGCCTTCCGCGGCTTCGGCGGGCCGCAGGGCATGATCGGCATGGAACGGGTCATCGACCACATCGCCGCGGCCCTGGGCATGGACCCGGCCGAGGTCCGGGCGGTCAATTTCTATCCGCACAAGGATCAGGCGGGCGACGAAGGCAAAATCGCGCCCTACGGCATGCTAGTGGAAGACTGCATCATTTCGGACATCTGGTCCGAACTCTCCGGCACCTCGGACTATGCGGCACGGCGCGCGAAAATCCGCGAGTGGAATGCCGGGAGCCCCGTCTTGAAACGCGGCATCGCGATGACCCCGGTCAAGTTCGGCATCTCCTTCACCAACACGACGCTGAACCAGGCCGGCGCCCTGGTCCATGTCTACAATGACGGCTCGATCCACCTGAACCACGGCGGCACGGAAATGGGCCAGGGCCTGTTCGTCAAGGTCGCCCAGGTCGTGGCCTCGGAATTCCAGGTCGATCTCGACCGGGTCAAGATCACCGCGACGACGACCGGCAAGGTGCCGAACACCTCGGCGACTGCGGCCTCCTCCGGCTCCGACCTCAACGGCATGGCCGCCCGGGAGGCGGTCGGCAAGATCAAGCGCCGGCTCGCCGAATTTCTGGCCGGGCAGTACCAGGCAAAACCGGCCGACGTCCGCTTCGAGGCCGGCCGCATTCATATCGGCGGCGAATCCCTGCCGTTCGACGAGGCGATCGGCAAGGCCTATGCCGCCCGGGTGTCGCTGTCGGCCACCGGCTTCTACGCCACGCCGAAAATCCGCTGGGACAAGGCGACGGCCCAGGGCCGGCCGTTTTTCTATTGCGCCTACGGCGCGGCGGTCACCGAGGTCGCGATCGACACGCTGACAGGGGAGAACCGGCTACTGCGAGTCGATATCCTGCACGATGTCGGCAAGTCCCTGAACCCGGCCATCGACCTCGGCCAGATCGAGGGCGGTTTCGTGCAGGGCGCCGGCTGGCTCACAACCGAGGAACTGGTGTGGGACGACCGGGGCCGGCTGATGACCCATGCGCCGTCGACCTACAAGATCCCGGCCTGTTCCGACCGGGCGCCGGTCATGAACATCCGCCTGTTCGACCGCGGCGAGAATGTCGAGGACACAATCTACCGCTCCAAGGCGGTCGGCGAGCCGCCGCTGATGCTCGGAATTTCGGCGCTGATGGCCCTGTCGGATGCCGTGGCAAGCGTCGGCGGATACGAGATATATCCGTTCCTCGACGCGCCGGCGACGCCGGAGCGGGTGTTGTTCGCCGTGGAGCGGGTGCGCGCGAACGCCCCTGTCGGCGTGTCGGAGGCGGCGGCGTGACCGCGGCCTGGCTCGATGCCGTCCGCGAGCGGATCGGGGCCGGCGGCGGCCTGGTCTCGGTGATCGTCGCGACCGCCGAGGGCTCCGCGCCCCGGGAGCCCGGCGCCTGGATGCTCGTGGACGGCGACGGACAGTCCGGCACCATCGGCGGCGGCCGTCTCGAATGGGAGGCCACGCAGAGGGCCCGCGAAATTCTGGCCGCGCCGCGCGCGCTGTGGCTGCGGGACCTGCGCGACTATCCCCTGGGGCCGGACCTGGAACAGTGCTGCGGCGGTTTCGTACGGCTGCTCTACGAACGAATCGGCGCGGCGGAACTTGCGCTAATTCCGGCGCCGGCGCCGGCCGGCAGCATCGTCCTGCATCCGGTGTCGAGCGGTTCGCCCGTCGAGATCGTTGCCGACCGGCGGGCGGCGAAGTCATTGCCTTTCCCGGCCGCGAAACCCGCCGCGGAGATCCTGTCGGGCCAGGCGCCCCGCGCGACCGTGCTGACCCCGCCAGAGAAAGACCGCTGGCTGCTCCATCCCGTCGAGCCGTCGGGGAAGCCGCTTTTCCTGTATGGCGCCGGCCATGTCGGCCGCGCCGTCGTACGGGCGCTGGACGGGCTGCCCTTCGCCGTCACCTGGGTGGACACGGACGAGGCGCGCTTTCCGCGGGACGTTCCGGCCGGGGTCCGGCGCCTGGTGTCGCGCGAGCCGGCCGAAATCGCCGCGGCGGCGCCGGACGATGCGTTCCATCTGGTCCTGACCTATTCCCACGCCATGGACCACGACATCTGCCACGCGCTGCTCGCCGGCAACCGCTTCGGCTTCGCCGGGCTGATCGGCTCAGAGACCAAGCGGGCGCGCTTCTTCAAACGATTCCGCGACGCGGGAATCGCGGAGCCGGCGCTGGCCCGGCTGACCTGCCCGATCGGCATTTCCGGCATTCCGGGCAAAGACCCTGCGACCATTGCCGTCACGGTCGCCGCACAGCTTCTGCATCGACTCGTCTCGGCGGACGCCGTAAGCGGGGCGGATGAACGGCGTGCCTGAGCCTCTTCTCCAACTCGACGGCATCACCAGAGCGTTTCCCGGCGTCCTGGCGAACGACGCCATCTCGTTCAGCGTGAGCGAAGGCGAAATCCATGCGCTGCTCGGCGAAAACGGCGCCGGCAAGTCGACCCTGGTGAAGATCATCTACGGCGTGCTGCGGCCCGACGCCGGCGCCATGACATTGCGCGGCAAGCCCTTTGCACCGCACCGTCCGTCGGAGGCGCGCGCCGAAGGCATCGGCATGATCTTCCAGCACTTTTCGCTGTTCGAGGCATTGACGGTCGCCGAGAACATCGCGCTCGGCATGGCGCCGGAGCTGGCGAAGGGCGATCTGCGCGGCCGGATCGTCGAGGTTTCGACCCGCTACGGCCTGCGGCTCGACCCGGATCTCATGGTCGGCGATCTTTCGGTCGGCCAGCGCCAACGCGTCGAGATCGTGCGCTGCCTGCTGCAGAACCCGCGCCTCATCATCATGGACGAGCCCACCTCCGTCCTGACGCCGCAGGAAGTCGAGGTCCTGTTCGAGACCCTGCGCCGGCTCGCCGGAGAGGGCTGTTCGATCCTCTATATTTCGCACAAGCTGGAGGAAATCCGCGCCCTGTGCGACCACGCCACCATCCTGCGCGGCGGCAAGGTCGTCGCGACCTGCACGCCGGGCGAGGAGACCGCCCGCAGCCTGGCCGAGATGATGCTCGGCGAGACGCTCAGCGCGCCGGCGGCCGAGCGCCGGACGCCCGGCGATACACGGCTCAGACTGAACAACCTGTCGGTGGCGTCGGACACGCCATTCGGCACGGACCTGGACGACATTGCGCTGGAGGTGCGGGCGGGCGAAATCGTCGGGATCGCCGGTGTGGCCGGTAACGGACAGACCCTGCTGATGTCGGCCCTGATCGGCGAAACGCTCGCCGGGCGGCCCGATGCGATCGAGCTGGACGGTCGGCCGATCGGCCACCTCCCGCCGCACGGCCGGCGCAAGGCGGGCATCTGTTTCGTGCCGGAGGAACGGCTGGGTCACGCCGCCGTGCCGGACATGTCGCTGACCGAAAACGTCATCCTGTCCGCCCGGGTCCGCAAGGACCTGTCGCGCAACAGTTTTCTCAATCTGCCACGCGCCGCCCGCTACGCCGGCGATGTCGTTGACCGGTTCGGCGTCAAGACGGCAGGCATCGATCACGCCGCGCGCAGCCTGTCCGGCGGCAATCTGCAGAAATTCGTCGTCGGCCGGGAGATCATGCAGGAGCCGGGCGTGCTGGTCGCCTCGCAGCCGACCTGGGGGGTCGATGCCGGCGCCGCCGCCTTCATCCAGGAGGCGCTGATCCAGCTTGCTCGCGACGGGGCCGCGGTCCTCGTCATCTCCCAGGACCTCGACGAATTGTTCGCGATCAGCGACCGCATCGCCGTGATCGCCAACGGCCGGCTGTCGGCAGCCGATCCGGTCGACGACCTGACGATCGAGCAGATCGGCCTGCGCATGGGCGGACAGCCGCGCGGCCGGACAGATGCAGCGGGATCGGCGGAGCCGGCTCATGCTTAGGCTGGAGCCGCGGCGCGAGCCATCGAGGGCAATGCAGGTGCTGACGCCGGTCTTTGCCGTCGTCCTCACCATCCTGGCCGGCCTCGTCCTGTTCGCCATCCTCGGCAAGGACCCGTTCCGGGCGATCTGGCTGATCTTTTTCGAACCTCTGACGCAGACCTATGCGCTGGCCGAACTCACGGTGAAGGCGACGCCGCTGATCCTGATCGGCGCCGGGCTGGCTATGGGCTTCCGGGCCGGCGTGTGGAATATCGGCGCCGAAGGCCAGTTCGTCATCGGCGCGCTGGCCAGCGGCAGCGTCGCCCTGGCGCTGCACGAAACGGCCGGCCTCTGGATCATGCCGCTGATGTGCATCGCCGGCATGCTGGGCGGGATGGCCTGGGCGGCAATCCCGGCCTTCCTGCGCACCCGGTTCAACGCCAACGAAATTCTCACCAGCCTGATGCTGGTCTATGTCGCGATCCTGCTGTTGAGCGCGCTGGTGCACGGGCCGTTGCGCGATCCGGAAGGGCTGAATTTCCCGGAGAGCCGCCTGTTCAGCGAGTCGATGATCCTGCCGGTCCTGGTCGAGGGCACCCGCGCCAATGTCGGCTTCATCCTGGCATTGCTGGCCGTCGCCGTCGCCTGGCTGTTCATGGAACGGCACCTGTTGGGCTTCCAGATCAAGGTGCAGGGCCAGGCGCCGCTGGCGGCGCGTTTCGCCGGCTATTCGGAAAAGCGCATCGTCTGGATTTGCCTGCTGACTTCGGGCGCGCTCGCCGGTCTGGCCGGCACGACCGAGGCGGCCGGGCCGGTCGGGCAGCTCGTGCCGGCATTGCCGATCGGCTACGGCTTCACCGCGATCATCGTGGCGTTTCTCGGCCGCCTGCATCCGTTCGGAATCCTGCTCGGCGGCCTCCTGATGGCGCTCACCTACATCGGCGGCGAGGCGGCGCAGATCGCCATGAGCCTGCCGAGCGCGACGACCCGGGTGTTCCAGGGCATGCTGCTGTTCTTCCTGCTGGCGATGGACGTGCTGGTCGGCTCGCGGGTGCGCTGGATCCCGCGCACGGTTCACGGCTGAGGGTGGCATGGAACTGGTCGTCAACATCCTGCTCGGCATTATCATCGCGGCGACGCCGCTGGTGTTCGCCGCGATCGGCGAACTGGTGGTCGAGAAGTCCGGCGTGTTGAACCTCGGCGTCGAGGGCATGATGATCGTCGGCGCGATTGCCGGGTTCTCGGTGACGATCGAAAGCGGAAACTACCTTGCCGGCGTGGTCGCCGCGCTCGCCGCCGGCGCGATGATGGCGCTGCTGTTCGGTTTCCTCACCCAGACCCTGTTCGCCAACCAGGTCGCGACCGGGCTGGCGCTCACCATGTTCGGCCTCGGCCTCGCCGCCCTGTGGGGGCAGGATTATTCGGGCAAGGCCGCCGGCAATTTCCCGCGGCTCGACCTGCCGGTGCTGAGCGACCTGCCGCTGATCGGCAAGCTGCTGTTCGGCCAGGATTATCTCGTCTACCTCTCGATCCTGCTTGTCGTCGGCGTCTCCTGGTTTTTCCGTAAGACGCGCGGCGGGCTGATTATCCGCGCGATCGGGGAAAACCACGACGCCGCCCACGCCATCGGCTATCCGGTGGTGTTCTACCGTTATCTCGCCCTGCTGTTCGGCGGCGCCTGCGCAGGTCTGGGCGGGGCCTATCTGTCTGTGGTACAAACGCCGTTCTGGGCGGAGGGGATGACCGCCGGGCGTGGCTGGATCGCGCTGGCGCTTGTCGTCTTCGCCGCATGGCGACCGGGCCGGGCCCTGCTCGGCGCGTATCTGTTCGGCGGGATCACGATTCTGCAGCTGCACAGCCAGGGGTTCGGGGTCGAGGTGGAAGCGCAGTATCTATCGATGCTCCCCTATCTGGCGACCATCGCGGTCCTCGTGATCATTTCCAGCGACCGGCTGAAGGTGAAGTTGAATGCACCGGCCTGTCTGACCCAGCCCTTCCGCGCGGCGACCTGAGCCGCCGATCCGCAACCTCAAACGTTTCAACCAGATAAAGGGAGGCTCCCGATGAGGTATCAATCGTTCACCAGGCTCGCCGTGGCCGCTTTGGCTGCCGCTGCGTTCGTTGCAGCGCCGGCCGCCGTCCAGGCCAAGAAAATGAAGGTCGGTTTCGTCTATGTCGGCCCGATCGGCGATCACGGCTGGAGCTACCAGCACCATCAGGGCCTGCTGGCGGTGAAAAAGGCCTTCGGCGACAAGGTGGAAACCACCCATGTCGAGAACGTGCCCGAGGGCCCGGACGCCGAGCGCGTGACCCGCCAACTCGCCCAGCAGGGCCACAGTATCATCTTCACGACCTCCTTCGGTTTCATGAACCCGACGATCAAGGTCGCCAAACAGTTCCCGAAGGTCAAATTCGAACACTGTTCCGGCTTCAAGCGGGCGAAGAATGTCGCGACCTACAACATCCGCTACTACGAAGGCCGCTACGTCAACGGCGTGATCGCCGGCAAGATGACCAAGTCGAACACGATCGGCTACATCGCCTCCTTCCCGATTCCGGAAGTCGTGAGGGGTATCAACGCCGCCTACCTCGGTGCAAAGTCGGTCAACCCGAACGTCAAGTTCAAGATCGTCTGGGTCAGCACTTGGTTCGATCCCGGCAAGGAAGCCGACGCCGCCAAGGCGCTGGCCGACCAGGGCGCCGACGTGATCTTCCAGCACACGGATTCGCCGGCCGCCATGAAGCTGGCCGAACAGCGCGGCATCAGCGCCATCGGCCAGGCCTCGAACATGAAGGCCTTCGGGCCCAAGGCCCAGCTGGCTGCCGCGGTCAACAACTGGGGCCCGTACGTTGTCGCGCGGGTCAAGGCGGTGATGGACGGCACCTGGAAGTCGACCGACACCTGGGGCGGCATCGGGGCCGGCATGCTGAACATCGCCAGCGTGAACGAGCGTATTCCGGCCGACGTCCGGAAGCAGGCCGAGAAAGTCCGGGCCGACATCGCCAGCGGCAAGTTCCATCCCTTCACCGGACCGCTGAACAAACAGGACGGCAAGCCGTTCCTGAAAGCGGGTGAGAAAGCGTCTGACGGCTTGCTCGCCGGCATGAATTTCTACGTCCAGGGCGTCGAGGGCTCGTTGCCGAAATAAGCGCCCCGCTCCCGAGCGACACGAGAAGGGCCCGGCTCACCGCCGGGCCCTTTTTTCTCAGGAGAGAAGGCGTTTCTCGTCGTCGATCAGCGACAGCCGGTCGCTTCCGCCAGTATTCCAACGCCAGAGCACCGCATTGAGGTGATCGGGCGTCGTGCCCGGCGCGAAACTGCGAACGAGCAGGCCGACATAGCCGTCTTCGGCAAGCTGCACTGCGAACTCCTGAGTCGGCACTTTTTCCCCGTCGGCCATCTTGCGCCGCCAGTCCGGATCGGCCAAGGCGTCGGCTGTCATCGACCACCCAGCCAGGGCGGCTCCATCGAGCGTATCGAATATCGGAGAGATATCGGCGTCGTAGGCCAGCAGCAGCGTGGGCTGGAGGTGTCCGACCTGATTCGCTTCGCGGATCGCCGTCTCGGGCGAAAGGGCGGTATAGAGGGCTGCCGTTCCCTTCCGGTTGAACCGCCCGCCATACAATTCCGCCCCGCGGCCCGACAGCGGCTCGCCGGCGAAAACGGGGTTGAGTGCGCGATACAGGAGGCCGCGGTGGCGGTATTCCGTCACGCGTAGACGCCGGCGTCGACGGCGTCGATATAGTCGAGAACCCGGTCCGCCTGGCCGGCGCGGACGAGTTGCATGGCCGTCTGACCGCCGAAACCGGCCAGCGGTTCGGAACGGAACCAGGCGTAGGCGATTAGCGCCGATCCGAAGCGCGGCTCGACCTTGTTGACGATTTCGACCATCTCGCGGAGGCGCCGCTGGGTCCTGGCCGAGGGAATCCGATCTTTACGCTGGACGGCATCCCGGCCGAGACCGACGGTACGTGCCAGTTCGTCGCTCGTGGTGCGCAGCGCTACCGCGATTTTCCTGGGCGCGAACAAACCGTTTTCCGCATATTGCGCGAGTGCCATGACATTTCCGATTTGCTGCAAATTCTAACGGAGAATAGCGTCATATTATGTGGAAAACAAGCAATTTTCCCGTATGAATTGTAAACGATCCGGCCTCGGTCACCACTTCAGAACCGCCTGCGCAGCCGGCCGCTCCCGGTAGCGGGCGTCCCAGGCGCGCAGGTTCGGGCGGTCGCCGAGCAGGTCGGCGTCGATGAAACGGAGGAACTGGAGCGCAGCCTGCATCGTGCAGTCGGCGATGGCGGCGCGTGCTCCGGTCAGCAATGGGCGCCCGTCCTCCAGCGACGTTTCGAGATAATCGAGAGGAGCTTGAAGGCCCTTTTCGATTGCCGCAGCCGCCTCCGGATCCGGCGGCAGCCCGAGCGGCGATTTGGCTGCGTGGACATAGTTCGACATCGGCGCGGCGATGCGCAGATCGACGACGCGTTCCATTTCGCGGGACCGCGCGCGGCGTTCGACATCCCGCTCGCGCAGCGCACCGTCGGGAAACCGGTCTTCCAGATATTCGATAATGGCAAGCGATTCGATCAGGTGCGAGCCGTCCTCGCGCTCCAGCACCGGCAGGGTGCCGAACGGGTTGCGCGCCAGATGCTCGGGCTCCTTGTGGCGGCCCTTGAGCGTGTTCACCATAACCTGCTCGATCGGCAACTCCGCGCCCGCCGCAGCGCGCTCGGCGATGTAGAGCATGACCTTGGTCGGGTTGGGCGCCAGCGGCACCATATACAGTTTCATCGCCGTGCCCCTCGCTAATGGTTCCACCAGGGCAGCGCCGAGAACGGCCGGAGGTCGATTTCGTGCGTCCAGGCGGACCGGTGCTGCTGCGACAGGTGATAGTAGGTCTCGGCGACTTCGGCCGGCAGCAGCAGCCCGTCGTGTTCCATGCCGCGGGTTTCGCGCAGCTTCTGAAACGCTTCGGGGCCGAGCATCCGCCCCAGCGTATCGGGCGCATCGACCGCGCCGTCGATCACGATATGCGCGACGTGAATGCCCTTGGGGCCGAACTCGGCGTTGAGCGACTGGCAGAGCATGCGCCGGCCGCCCATCGCCGCCGCATGGCTGTGCTGGCCCTTGTTGCCGCGCACGGAGGCTGTGGCCGACGTCGCGAGAAGCGTGCCGGAGCCCCGGTCCGCCATCAGGGGACAGACGGCGCGCGCGGTGCGGAACAGGCCGAAGGTGGCGAGGCGCCAGCCCATCTCGAAGGCCTTCTCGCTGGTGTCGGCGAGCGAACGGTCGCCGATCTGGGCGCCCAGATTGTAGATCGCGACCTGGATCGGGCCGATGTCGGCCTCGACGGCGGCAATACGCTCCTCGATGCTGCCGGGTTCCACGGCGTTCAGCAGGAAGCCCGAGGCGCTGCCGCCCTCGCTCTCGATGGTGTCGACCAGTTTTTCCAAGCCCACCGCATCGCTGCGGCGGCACAGAACGGAATGGTATCCGGCGCGGGCAAAGCGGATGCCGACGTTGCCGCCGATGCCCGCGCCGGCGCCGATAATGAGGCAAACCGGTTTCATCTGGAATTCCGATCCTCAATCGTTTCAAGCAAATCGAGAGCGGATGCTGCGCCCGGACAATCCGGCCGCCAATGCGCTCAATCGTCCGAATCGAAGACGATCCGCTCCTGGCCCGAAAGCGCCACGAAGCGTTTGCCGCGGGCCCGGCCGATCAGGGTGAGACCGGCCTCGCGGGCGAGGTCGACGCCCCAGGCCGAGAAGCCGGAGCGCGAAACCAGGATGGGGATGCGCATCTGGACGCATTTGATAACCATCTCGCTGGTCAGCCGGCCGGTCGTATAGAAAATCTTGTCGTCGGGTTCGATGCCGTGCAGCGCCATGTAGCCGGCGATCTTGTCGACCGCGTTGTGGCGCCCGACATCCTCCATGTAGAGCAGCACCCGGTCCTCGCGGCACAATACGCAGCCGTGGATCGCGCCGGCGGCGAGATAGAGGCTGGGCGTGGTGTTGATCGCCTTCATCAGGGTGTAGAGCCAGGACGTCCGGATGCGCGCGCTCCGCGACAGCGCGATGCCTTCGAAATTCTCCATCAGGTCGCCGAACACGGTGCCCTGGGCGCAGCCCGAGGTCCGGACCTTCTTCTGCAGCTTTTCCTCGTAGTCGGTTTCCCGTTCGGTCCGGACCACGACGGCGCCGAGATCCGCGTCATGCTCGATGGCGACGATACGGTCGTCGTCACGCAGCATGTGCTGGTTCTTCAGGTAGCCGACCGCCAGCCAGTCCGGCCGGTCGCCGATCGTCATTACGGTGACGATTTCCTGCCGGTTCAGGAACAGGGTGAGCGGGCGCTCCACCGCGACCCGCGTTTCGACCGGCGTACCGGTCTCGTCGATGCCGGCAACGGCCTCCGAGAGCGCGGGATCGCCCGGGTCCGGCAGGACGATGCGGCCCGTGTCTCCGGCCGCTTCGGCCGGCCTGGCCGGTGCGGGGCGGTTCATGGCTGCGCGCGGTGTTCGGGCGTCATGGCGCAAACATGCGCACCCGGCGCGCGGCAGGCAAGCCGGGCGGGCAATCCGACCGGCCCGGGGCACGGTTGCAAAACCTTGCGCAGCATCCGTCCCGCGGTTGCCGCGCGCGGCCGGACGGTCTACATCGCAATCGGGTATCCCGACCGCTGCCCCTTACCGCTGCCCCGACTGCCACCAAGGCCGATGCCGGACGACGTTCGCACCCTTCCCCAGTCCGCGCCGCTGATCGACCCGTTCGCCCGGGCGATCACCTATCTGCGCGTCTCGGTCACCGACCGGTGCGATTTCCGCTGCGTCTACTGCATGGCCGAAGACATGACCTTCCTGCCGAAATCGGAGGTCCTGTCGATCGAGGAGCTGGAGCGGCTGTGCCGGGCGTTCGTGCGCCTCGGCGTGCGCAAATTGCGCCTGACCGGCGGCGAGCCGCTGGTCCGCCGCGGGGTCATGACGCTGATCGAGCGGCTCGGCACGCTGCTGGATCCGGACGGTCGCAACGGGGGCGCGCTCGACGAACTGACGCTCACGACCAACGGCAGCCAGTTGGCCAAACACAGCGAGGCGCTGGTGCGCGCCGGGGTGCGCCGGGTCAATGTCTCGCTCGATACGCTGGATCCGGAGAAGTTCACCGCGATCACGCGCTGGGGCAGGCTGGAGAAGGTGCTGGAGGGGCTGGCCGCAGCGAAGGCCGCGGGCCTCGCCGTCAAGATCAACACGGTTGCGCTCAAGGGGGTGAACGAAGACGAACTGCACCGGCTCGTCGAATGGGCGGGAGACGAGGGCTTCGACCTCACCTTCATCGAGGTCATGCCGCTGGGCGAGATCGGCGCCGATGTCGGCACCGCCAACCGGGTCGACCAGTTCTTCCCGCTCTCGATGGTGCGCGCGCGGCTGAAGGAACGCTGGACGCTGGACGAGAGCGACTATGCCACCGGCGGCCCGGCGCGCTACTGGACGGTCCGCGAGACCGGCCGGCGGCTCGGCTTTATCACGCCGCTGACCCATAATTTCTGCGAATCCTGCAACCGGGTCCGGCTGACCTGCACCGGCACGCTCTATATGTGCCTGGGGCAGGAGGACGCCGCCGACCTGCGCGCGCCGTTGCGGGCGAGCGGCGGCGACGATCTGCTGGACGCCGCGATCCGCGAGGCGATAACCCGCAAGCCCAGGGGCCACGATTTCGTCATCGACCGCCGCCGCACCGCCCCGGCCGTCAGCCGCCATATGAGCGTGACCGGCGGTTAGTCCGATGATCGCGGTCGACGCGATGCAGGACGGCGACTGGCCGGAGGTCCGGGCCATCTATCGCGCGGGGCTGAAGACCGGCATTGCCGCCTTCATGAAGAACCCGCCGAGCTGGAAGGCCTGGAACAAGGGCCACCTGCGCGTTGGCAGGCTCGTCGCCCGGGACGGCGACGGCCGCACGGTCGGCTGGGCGGCGCTCATGCCGGCGCCCGACACATGAGGCGCGGCCGGGGTCGCTGAGGTCAGCGTCTATGTCAGCGAAAACGCGCAACGAGCGGGCGCGGGAACCGCCCTGCTGGAAGGCCTGATCGAGGCCTCCGAATCGGACGGCTACTGGACCCTGCAGGCGCAGATCATGGCCGAGAACCTGCCCAGCATCGCGCTGCACCGGAAATGCGGCTTCCGCGAAGTCGGCTACCGGGAGCGTTACGGCCATCTCGATGGCGTGTGGCACGACGTCGTGCTGTTCGAGCGCCGCAGCCCGCGCGCCGGCGGGCCGGGCCTGCCGACGAAGACCTGCGACGCGGCGGGATGACCGCTGCCATGCCCGATCGCGCCGCTGCGCAATCCTTCGATCTCAGCGCCATCGGCCAGGATTTCCTGGACGATCCGTTTCCGATGTACCGGGCGCTGCGCGCGCACGATCCGGTCCACCGCAACCCGGACGGCACCTGGCTGCTGACCCGCTATGAAGACGTGGTGCAGTCGTTCAAGCATCCGGCGATGAGTTCGGACAAGAAGGTCGATTTCAAGCCGAGGTTCGGCGACGGGCCGCTCTACACCCATCACACCACCAGCCTGGTCTTCAACGACCCGCCGATCCACACCCGGGTGCGCCGGCTACTGGCGGCGGCCTTCACGCCGCGCAAGATCGGCGAGCTGGAGCCGCTGATCCACGAGGTGATCGACGACCTGCTGGAGCGCGTGGCGGCGCAGGGCCGTTTCGACGTGATCGGGGATTACGCGCTCGCCCTGCCGACGGCGATCATCTCCTTCATGCTCGGCATCCCGGAAGAGCACCGCCACCGGCTGCACAATTTCTCCACGCTGATCCTCGGTGCGCTCGACCCGGTGGTGTCGCCGGAGAAGATGCAGGCCGGCCACGACGCGGTCGGGGAATTCGGCGCCATGCTGGAGGCGCTGATCGCCGACCGGCGGATCGAGCCCGCATCGGGCGCCCAGGGCGAAGTATTGGCAGCGCTGATATTCGGCGAGGTTGACGGCGAGAAGCTGTCGCCGGTCGAACTGGTGCAGAACTGCATCTTCCTGCTCAACGCCGGCCACGAAACGACTGCCAACCTCGTCGGCAACTGCATCGACATGCTGCTCGACAATCCCGGCGAGATGCAGCGGCTGCGCGACGATCCGGACCTGATCTCAACAACGGTCGAGGAAGCGCTGCGCTACCAGAGCCCGCTGCAGATCGGCAACCGCAAGGCGATGGAGGATGTCGAGTTCGGACCGCTCGGCCGGCGTATCGCCCTGCCGGCCGGCACCTTCATCCACTGCGGCGTCGCCGCCGCCAACCGCGATCCCGAGGTCTTCGACGATCCGGAAAATGTCGATATCGGCCGCAATCCCAACCCGCAGATCGCCTTCGGCACCGGCAAGCATGTCTGCATGGGCAACACGCTGGGCCGGATTGAGGGCCGGGTCGCGATCGGCAAGCTGGTCTCGCGCTTCCCCGACTTGCGGCGCGACGGGCCGAGCCGCTTCCACGGCCGCGCCCGCTTCCGCGGTCTCGCCACCCTGCCGGTCGCTGTGTGAGCCGGACAGAGGCACACGTCGCGGCGGCGCTCGAAACTGTCCGTCAGGCGGCGATCTCCGCCCGGCCGTTGTTCAGCACCACCGCATCCCTTTCCGCAACCCGGGCCCGGAAGGAGACGATATTGCCGTCGCGCCACATCTCCGTGCGGATCGTCTCGCCCGGATAGACCGGCGCCGAGAAGCGCAGCGCCATCGACCGGATGCGTTCCGGGTCGTAGCCGCAGCAAGACTTGAGGATGGCGTGGCCGGCCACGCCCCAGCTGCACAGGCCGTGCAGGATCGGCCGGTCGAAGCCGGCGGCACGTGCGACCGACGGGCTGGCGTGCAGCGGGTTGGGATCGCCGGACAGGCGGTAGATCAGGGCGCTGTTGGGCGCCGTCGCCAGGTCGCAGACCAGGTCCGGCGCGCGGTCCGGCACCGGATGGGGCGGCGGCGCGGTCTCCGTAGTGCCGCCGCAGCCGCCGTCGCCGCGCGCAAAGGTCGTCGAACGCAGGGTCGCAAGGTCGTCGCCGCTTTCCACGTCCCGCACCGTCCGCTCGACGAACAGCAGCGCGCCCTTGTCCGGGCCCTTGTCGACGATATCGGTGACCTTCGCCGTCGCCGCCACCGTCGCCGCGGCCGGCAGCGGCCTGTGGATCTCCATCGCCTGCTCGCCGTGCAGGATGCGCACCCAGTCGATTCCCGCGTCCGGGTGGCGCGCCCAGAAGCCGGGCGGCGACAGCACCGCCGCCATCGACGGCAGCGTCAGCAGTTCCGGCTCCTCGAACACGAAGCGCAGCTGGTCCTCGTCCAGCGGATCGATACCCAGCCCGCAGCCCAGCGCGTAGAGGATCGTATCCCGCTCCGTATAGGTCTGCTCGACCGGCTCGAACGGCCAGTTGAGGATTTTCTGCGGGTCGAGAACCATCGCCGGGCCTCTACACCGGGTCCCAGCTGAACACGTCGGCGGTGCGCTCGAGCGGATAGAAATGCGCCTGCATCGCCGGGAAGGCGTGGTCCAGCACCGCCTCGGCGGTCCAGCCCTCGCCGCGCTGGACCGAGCGCAGGGGCCGCGACTGGCTCATCAGGAAAATCTCGTTGTTGCGCACGGCGATCACCTGGCCGGTGACGTCCTTCGCCCGGTCGGACGCGAGCGCCACGGCAACCGGCGCAATCTTGGCCGGGACCATCTGTTTGATCTTCGCCACCCGGGCCTGCTGTTCGGCCGTATCGGTCGGGATTGTGCCGATCAGCCGGCTCCAGGCAAAGGGCGAGATACAGTTGGAGCGGACGTTGAAGCGGCGCATGTCGAGCGCCACCGATTTCGAGAGACCGACGATGCCGAGCTTGGCCGCCGCATAGTTGGCCTGCCCGAAATTTCCGACCAGGCCGGTTGTCGACGTCATGTGGACCATCGCGCCGCTTTCCTGGCCGCGGAACACGGTGGCGGCGGCCCGGGCGACGTTGAAGCTGCCCTTGAGATGCACGGAGATGACGCTGTCCCAGTCGTCCTCCGTCATCTTGTGGAAGATGGCGTCGCGCAGGATGCCGGCGTTGTTGACCACGATGTCGAGCCCGCCGAGCTCCTCGTAGGCCTGGTCGACCATTCCCTGCGCCGCGGCGAAACTGGCGACGCTGTCCGTGTTGGCGGCGGCCCGGCCGCCGACAGCCTCGATCTCCCGGACGACTTCCATCGCCGGCGAGCCGGAGGCGCCTTCGCCGGTTGCCGATCCGCCCAGATCGTTGACCAGGACCGCGGCGCCCTGTGCCGCCATTTGCAGTGCGATGTCGCGCCCGACGCCGCGCCCGGCGCCCGTGACCAGTGCCACCTTTCCGTCCAGCAACCCGTTTCCAGCCATCGTTCCCTCTTCTTCCGGCGCTTAACTGCGATACGCCGCCGGGTAAACCGCTTGATTATCGTTTGCAAGAGCATTACCCGGCGAGCACAGCCCGAACCGGACCCGGCCGAGCAGGAGAGAATTCCATGCCGCCTTCCTTCGACCAGCAGGTCGTCCGCCGGACCATGCGCACCGGCGTCACCGGCCACAACCGGGACAAGGCCGAACAGGGCTATGTGCTCTACACGCCGCTCGGCGGGCCGGGCCGCACCCTGCTGATCGACATGGACGGCGAGACCGTCCACGAATGGACCCACGACCGGCGGCCCGGCCTCTACGGCGACCTGCTGCCCAACAGCAACCTGCTCTACGGCGCCAAGATCGAGGATGCGACCTGGGACATCTTCACCTTGTGGAAGGCGTTCAAGGGCGGCGAAATCCGCGAGGTCGAGCCGGACGGCACTGTCCTGTGGCGCCATGTCGACCCGATGCACCACCACGACCAGCGCCGCACCGAAGCCGGCACGACGCTTTACCTGTCGCTGGAAAAGATGCCGGACGAGCTGGAGAAGCGCATCCACGGCGGCCACCCGCCGCCCGACGGCAAGGGCATGTATGCCGACATGATTATCGAGGTCGATGCCGCCGGCGCGGAAATCTGGCGCTGGCGCGCGATCGAGCATCTCGACCCGGAGCTGGAGCGCCTGTCGGACAGCGAGCCGCGCTGGGAATGGACTCATGGCAACACCGTGGCCCCGCTCGGCGACGACCGCGTGGTGTTCTCGATGCGCGCGACCTCGACCATCGGCATTATCGACAAGGCGAGCGGCAGGGTGATCTGGCGCTACCGGGTGCCCCAGATGGGCGGCCAGCACGATCCGCGGCCGCTGCCCAACGGCAACCTGCTGGTCTACGACAACGGCACCCAGCGGCGCTGGATGGGCACGCTGCCGTACAGCCGGGTGTTCGAGATCGACCCGCGGACCGACGAGATCGTCTGGGAATACGTCGATACGCCGCCGTTCAACTTCTACAGCCAGCAGATTTCCGGCGCGGTCCGGCTGCCCGGCGGCAACACGCTGATCTGCGAGGGCGTGCGCGGCCGCATCTTCCAGGTGACGCCCGAGGGCGAGACCGTATGGGAATTCATCAACCCGGTCTTCGGCGAAACCGTGATGGGCTTCGACGTCAACATGGTCTTCCGCGCGTTCTTCTACACGCGGGACGAACTGCCGTTCCTGTAGAGCGAGCCCCGCTGCGGCGTGCAGGGCCCAGAGTTCCCCGACCCTTCTCCCCGTCATATCGACCGGAACGGTCCGCAGGACCGTGGCGCGGAGATATCTTCCCCGCCGAGCGCTGGACCCGAAGCACGTCAGCGGACGGATTTCTCCGCAACGCCCCGACTCTCCGTTTTCGCTCCGGCCGGCAGCGACGATCGGCGGCGGTCGCTGACGCGGCCAATACTAGGGCTCTGCGGTGTCATTCTTAACGAGAGGAAGACGGCCCGGATCATGTTCCGGTAGCAGATCGAGCAGCGCATCGAAATTGACCGAGCGATAGTCGTCGCGCCAGGCGACCAGGGTGGTGATGCGGGAAAACCTGCCGGGCAGGGGATAGCACCGAATGGCGCCCGTCAGCGAGACCGTATCGAGCACGGACTGCGGCACCACAGCGTATCCGGCGCCGGCCGCCACGCAGGACAGGATGCCGAGGTAGGAGCCGACCGACAGGATGTTCCCCGGCACGATGCCGGCTTCAAGGATCCAGTCCTCCAGATAGCGCCGGTAGGCGCAGCCCGCTTCGAAGGCGACGATCGTTTTTCCGCTGATCTCGCTCGGCTGATCGAGCGGCGGGAGGGAAGGCGGCGCGACCAGAACCAGGCTCTCCTCGAACACGCCGCGGGTCCGCAGCCGGTCGAACGCGACCGGCTCGGCGACGAACGCGACCTCGATGTCGTGATTGAGCAGACGCCGGGTCAGCCCGCGTGCGACGTCGGTCTCGATCTCGATCCGGACCTCCGGGTAGAGCGCGTGGTAGCGCGACAGGATTGCCGGCAGCCGCGCCGCCGCGGTGCTTTCCATCGTGCCGATGCGAAAAACACCCCGCGGGACGCCCTTCTTCATCGCCTCGGACGCCTCGGTCGAAAGTTGAAGCAACCGGTCGGCATAGGCGAGCAGGACTTCGCCGTCCGGCGTCAGCGTGAGGCCACGGTTGTGGCGTAGGAACAGCGCCTTGCCGAGATGCTCTTCAAGCTGCTTGATCCGTGTCGAGACGTTGGACTGCACCCGGTTCAGCTTCTGCGCGGCGCACGACACGCTGCCTTCGTGCGCGACGGTGCGGAAGATTTCCAGCGCGCGGAGATCAAAGTCCGCCATTGCTATCACGAATTATGAAATTCATATTCTTTATAATTCATTATTTTAGATAGAAGACAAGCCCTATCGTCACCGGCAACGCCCTCGGCACAGCCGGTTCGAGATGCCAGCGAAAGACCCGACGCTCCGTATTGCCCTCATCGGTTTCGCCGGGCTGGCGGTCGCGATCGGGATCGGCCGGTTCGCGTTCACGCCGCTTCTCCCCATGATGCTGGCGGACGGGGTCGTAACGATCCCCGGCGGCGGCCTGCTCACCACGGCCCACTTCGTCGGATATCTGATGGGCGCGCTGACCGCCGCCCGCGTCCCTATGTCTCCGCGCGCGCTGCTGCCGGCGTCGCTCATCGCGATCGGCCTCGCGACGCTAGCGATGGGGCTTACCGGGGAGTTCTGGCTCTGGCTGGCGCTTCGCTGGATCGCCGGCGTCGCCAGCGCCTGGGTCCTTGTTCTGGTCGGGACCCATTGCGTCAATGCGCTGGCAGAGCAAGGTCGGCCCGATCGTCAGGGATGGGTGTTTTCCGGCGTCGGCGCGGGGGTCGCGCTGGCCGGTTTGGGCTGTTTCGCGATGATGGCTTTTAGTGTGGCCAATGAGGCCGCCTGGCTTGTCTTCGGCGCCGTGGCGCTCCTGATCGCGGCTGCGCTTTGGACAAAGCTCGGCCCCGAGGTTCCCGCGGCGCGGCCGTCGCGGAGCGCGCCCGTCGCCGAACGGACGCCGATCGCCTGGACCGTCGTCGTGGTTTACGGCGCGGCCGGGCTCGGCTACATCGTGCCCGGCACATATCTGCCTGCAATGGCGCGGGAGATCGTGCCTTCGCCGTTGATCTTCGGCTGGGGATGGCCGGTTTTCGGTGCCGCCGCTTTCCTCTCGACCCTAGCCTCGGCGGCGTTGCACCGGCGTTTCTCCAACCGGAGGATATGGAGTGTCAGCCAGGTGGTCATGGGCGCCGGACTGCCGTTGCCCGTTCTGTTTCCCCACATTCTCTCGATCGTCGCCGCCGGGCTGTGCGTGGGCGGCACCTTCATGGTCATTACCATGGCCGGGCTCCGGGAGGCGCACCGTATCGCGGGCTCGACCGATGCCGTGCGCCACGTCGTAGCGATGACGGCGGCGTTCGCAACCGGCCAGACGATTGGGCCGGTTTTCGCCGGCGCGCTCTACGACGCGACGGCGAGCTTCGCTCCGTCGCTGATCGCCACTTCGATCTTCCTGATCGCGACCGCCGCACTCTTGGAACAATCCAATCCCTTGACGTGTTTCTTCAGGAAGGGTCGGGCAGCGACGATACGAAACACGAACCGCGGGATGTAAATTGACCGAGCGGGAGCCAATATCGTGGCAGTTGTTCGCTTTCGACGGCGGTCGAGCCCACGGGCCGGCAATCCGCCGGCCCGTCCGAACGCAGAGCGCCGGTATCGCGGCGTACCAAAGAACGGCCTCAGGCCGCGCGCAGCTGCTCCGGCAGCTTGAAGCGGATGTGCTCTTCGATGCCGTCCATGATGGACAGCTCGACCGGGGCGATCTCGCGCAGCCGGTCGATCACCTCGTCGACCAGACGCTCCGGGGTCGAGGCGCCGGCGGTCACGCCGACCGCCGCCACGCTGCCGAACCAGTCCGGATCGACAGCATCGACCTCCTCGACAAGGTAACTGGGCGTGCCCTCTTCGCCGCCGAGCTCGCGCAGCCGGTTCGAGTTTGAGCTGTTCTGCGCCCCGACGACCAGGATCAGATCGACCGTCTCCGACAATTTCCGCACGGCCGCCTGCCGGTTCTGGGTGGCGTAGCAGATGTCCTTGACGTCAGGACCGGCGATGCCCGGGAACCGGGCCTTGAGCGCCTCGATGACCTCGCGGGTGTCGTCGACGGAAAGCGTCGTCTGCGTCACATAGGCCAGCTTGTCGGGATTGGCCGGAGAGAGCGTTTCGACATCGCCGGTATCCTGCACCAGATGCACGATACCCGGAATCCGGCCCATCGTGCCGACGACTTCCGGATGGCCTTCGTGGCCGATCAGGACGACCTCGAAGCCCTTTTCGGCATAGCGCTGGCCTTCCTTGTGCACCTTGGCGACCAGCGGGCAGGTCGCATCGAGCACCGGCAGGGACCGGTCGGAGGCGGTATCCTCGACCGACTGGGCGACGCCGTGGGCGCTGAAAACGGTGATCGCGCCGTCGGGGATTTCGTCCAGCTCCTCCACGAACCGGGCGCCCTTGACGGTGAGTTCCTGCACGACCCGCTTGTTGTGCACGATCTCGTGGCGCACATAGACCGGCGGCCCGTAACGATCCAGCGCCTTCTCCACAATTTCGATCGCGCGTTCGACACCGGCGCAAAAGCCGCGCGGCTGGGCGAGGATGACTCTCATCGCGAACTCCGTGCCTATATCCAGCAGGTAGCCCCGGATACCCGCATCGTCAACCGGCGCGCGCGTCGTGAGCGCGTTGAGCGGGATTGCGCGCGGGATCCCGATCGCCGACCCGAGGCGCGCGGCTCAGCACCAGATAAACCGGCGCTACGCCGCCGGCGCGACCTCCGGCGCACCGTCCAGCGTCTCGCCTTCCAGCGTGATCCTGTGCATCAGCCGGCGGTGGCCGTGATAGTCGTTGAGCGCATAGTGCCAGGTCGCCCGGTTGTCCCAGAAGGCGACCGAGCCCGGCTCCCAGCGGAAGCGGTAGGTGTGCTCCGGCTTGACGACATGGGCGTAGAGAAAGTCGAGCAGCGGCTTGCTCTCGGCGTCGGTCCAGCCGTCGAAGCGCAGCGTAAATCCCGGATTGACGTAAAGCGCGGGCCGGCCGCTGATCGGATGACGGATGACGACCGGATGCACCGAATCCTGCGTCGCCAGTTCGGCGTTGCCGAAGTGCTCGGCCTGGATCTCCGCGTTCCTTGCGCCTGCCTCCTTGCCGAAGGTATGGCGGCTGGAATGCACGGCGCGCAGGCCGGACAGCATTGTCTTCATGCCGCCGGAAAGCGTCTCCCAGGCGGCTGAAGCGCCGGCGAACAGGGTATCGCCGCCGAAGGGCGGAATCTCGACCGCGACCAGGATCGAGCCGAGTGCCGGCGCCTCGTCATAGCTGTGGTCGGCGTGCCAGCCGCCGCCGATATTGTGTTTCTGGTCCGGCTCTTTCAGCACGGTCGCGACCTCGGGATGGGTGTCGGTCGGCTTGAAGAAGCGGTTGATGTTGATCGCGCCGATCTTGCGGGCGAAGGCGATGTGAGCGTCGGGATCGAGGTTCTGATCGCGGAAGAACAGCACGCCGTGGCGCCCCAGCGTCGCCCGGATCGCCGCCGCCTCCCCGGCGCCGATCGTCCGCAGGTCGATATCGTTGACAAACGCCCCGACCCCGCCGCCGGACGGGGAAATATCGAGGCCGGTCAGGTCCATCGAATCGGGCATGGCGATCTTCCTTCCGCAGCGCCGGGAGTGTTGCGGCACGGGTTCCAGCTGTCAAGAAACGGCAGGCTCGGATTTGGCAGTCGGGTGCGAACCGGCTCTCGGCGGCAAAGCGGTTTGAGGCAACCGGTATTCCTTCAATCCGGCCCCCCTTCTCAGGTATCTCTCCCGAGGAGTCCTTTGTGAAACGCCGTCCGGAAATAATTTACAGCGGGCAACGCAATCCTGCGTGCCCTTCCATCCTTGCCGCCCTGCACCCCCGCACGGCGGGCTCCGCAGGGCCGGCCTTTCAAAATTATTTCCTTTTTTACGATAATTTGCCTTGACACGGTCGATCCGATGCCCTATATCGGCCCCGTCAACGCCCGAAGTGCGCCTGCAGCGGCCGGCCGACGCCCCTCCCGAAAAGAAGCAAACGAAGAAACAGGCGGAGGACCGTGCGGGACCGTTCCGCCCTCCCCGTCATTTCGACCGGAGCGGCGTAGCCGCGCAGTGGAGAAATCTTTCCGGAACAGTGCTTTGGACCGGGCTCCGCAGGCGAAAGATTTCTCCGCTCCGCCCCGGATGAATCCGGGGCTTCGGTCGAAATGACGGACAGGGGATTGGCGCCGGTCGACACTGAAATTCAAACTGACTCTCGACCCGTGCGCCATTGGGCTTGACGGCCGGACCCCATTCGTTTCGACCCTCCGGTTCGACCCTCCGATTCCGCCGGGCCGTGCTGGCCCGATCCTGCCCGGCGATGCCGCCCCCGGTGTCGACCGGCGCTCCCGCCCGGCCGGGAGACTGGAAAATTTCCTATCTGGATTTTTTTTGCGCGCCTCCGGAAAGCGTGTTTCCAACGATTCCAAAGGGTTAGGACTGGCGGAGTGCAAAAAAACACGATGTATAGACCGGTCTGTCTATTTCATAAATCAAGCAATTTCAAAGACTTGGCAGACTCGATTTTAAACAATCATTTAAAAACGAGCGACCCGGCGGCCGGCAAGCCTGAACTCCTCCCAGGAGCCTGGCCTGCGACGGATGCAAAGATTCACCCCTCCAGAAACGGCAAATTCAGCCCGTGCTCGCGGGCGCAGGCGATGGCGTCGTCGTAGCCGGCGTCGGCGTGGCGCATGACGCCGCTGGCCGGATCGTTCCACAGCACCCGCCCGATGCGCGCCGCGGCCGCCTCCGTGCCGTCGCACACGATCACCATGCCGGCATGCTGGGAAAAGCCGATGCCGACGCCGCCGCCATGATGCAGGCTGACCCAGGTCGCGCCCGAGGCCGTGTTGAGCATCGCGTTGAGCATCGGCCAGTCGGACACCGCGTCCGAGCCGTCGATCATGCCTTCGGTCTCGCGGTTCGGGCTGGCAACCGAGCCGCTGTCCAGATGGTCCCGGCCGATCACCACCGGCGCCGACAGCTCGCCCGTCGCGACCATCTCGTTGAAGGCGAGGCCGAGCCGGTGCCGGTCGCCCAGGCCGACCCAGCAGATGCGCGAGGGCAGACCCTGAAAGCGGATGCGCTTGCGCGCCATGTCGAGCCAGTTGTGGAGGTGCGGATTGTCCGGCATCAACTCCTTCACCCTGGCGTCGGTGCGGTAAATGTCCTCCGGATCGCCGGAGAGCGCCGCCCAGCGGAACGGCCCGACGCCGCGGCAGAACAGCGGCCGGATATAGGCCGGCACGAAGCCGGGAAAGTCGAAGGCGTTCTCGACGCCCATTTCCTGCGCCATCTGGCGGATGTTGTTACCGTAATCGAGGGTCGGCACGCCCTGCGCCCAGAAGTCCAGCATGGCGCGGACCTGCACGGCCATCGATTCCTTCGCCGCCCTCATGGTGCTCGCCGGGTCGCGCTCGCGCCGCTCTTCCCATTCGGCAAGGGTCCAGCCGGCCGGCAGGTAGCCGTTCAGCGGATCGTGGGCGCTGGTCTGGTCGGTCACCGCGTCCGGCCGCACGCCGCGCCGGACCAGTTCCGGGTAGATCTCCGCGGCGTTGCCGAGCAGGCCGACCGAGATTGCCTTCTTGCGCGCGCAGGCGTCCCGGACGATCGCCAGCGCCTCGTCCAGGTCGGTCGTCTGCCGGTCGAGATAGCCGGTCTTCAGGCGCATCTCGATCCGGCTCGGCTGGCACTCGACCGAGAGCAGCGACGCCCCGGCCATGGTCGCCGCCATCGGCTGGGCGCCGCCCATGCCGCCCAGTCCGCCGGTCAGGATCCAGCGGCCCGAGAGATCCCCGCCGTAATGCTGCCGGCCGACCTCGACGAAGGTTTCGTAGGTGCCCTGGACGATGCCCTGGCTGCCGATATAGATCCACGAGCCCGCCGTCATCTGGCCGAACATCATCAGGCCGAGCCGGTCGAGCTCGTTGAATTTCTCCAGCGTCGCCCAATGGGGAACGATGTTGGAATTGGCGATCAGAACCCGCGGCGCGTCGGCGTGGGTGCGGAAGACGCCGACCGGCTTGCCCGACTGGACCAGCAGGGTTTCGTCGTCTTCCAGCGCCCGCAGCGCCGCCACCATCCGGTCGTAGCTCTCCCAGTTGCGCGCCGCCCGGCCGATCCCGCCGTAGACCACGAGTTCCTGCGGCTTCTCCGCGACCTGGGCGTCCAGATTGTTCATCAGCATGCGCATCGGCGCTTCGGTGAGCCAGCTCTTGCAGCTCAGTTCGTCGCCGTGCGGCGCGCGGATCTCGCGCGTGTTGTCGAGGCGGCTGGTCTCGGTCGGGCGGTCGCTCACGGCACGTGCTCCGGTTGGGGGGATCGCGGCAGGCCTTCGTCATGGGCGAAGCGTGTCGAAAGGTAGAAGCGGTCGCCCGGATGGGTCAGCCAGGCGCGCGAGGCGACCCGGCCGCCGGACCAGGTGCGCCGGTGCAGCAGCAGGCAGGGCTGATGCCGGCCGATCCCCAGTAGTTTCTGCTCCACCGGGCCGGGCAGGACAGCTTCCAGCCGGTGCTCGACCTCGCTCAGCGGCGCGGCGCGCATGAGATATTCGTTCGGCGTCTGGCGCGTCAGGTCGACGCCGAGATAGTCCGGCGCGGCGGCCGGGTTGACCCAGCGGTCCTCGAGCTGGAACGGCGCGCCGTCGAGCCGGTGGACCAGCCGGCTGTGGAACAGGTCGGCCTGCGGCGCCGTTTCCAGCTCTTCCGCGATTTCCGCCGCCGGCCGGGCGCGTTCGTGCAGGATCACGTCGCAGCCGTAGGCGCCGCGGCGGCGGATGACGTCGGCGATATTGCGGATTTCGAGCAGGTCGAGCCGGGCGCGCCGGTCGGCGACGAATGTCCCCTGCCCCTGGACCCGGTGCAGCCAGCCGTCGTCCTTGAGTTCGCGCAGGGCGCGGTGCACCGTCATCCGGCTGGCGCCGGACAGGCGGACCAGTTCGTTCTCCGACGGGATGCGGTGGTCGACCGGCCAGGCGCCGGTCAGGATCGAACGGCGGACATAGTCCTTGACCTGCTGATAGAGCGGCGTCGGGCCGGCCGCATCGAAGGCCGCTGCGGGCGCCTGACCGCTCATCCCGCCAGTCCCAGATAGGCTTCGACCAGGGCCGGATCCTCGCGCGCGGCTTCGGCGCTGCCGGTCCAGACCGCCTTGCCGGACTCGAGGACACACACGGCATCGGCGATATCGAACGCGCGCTGTGTGCTCTGCTCGACCAGCAGGATGGCGAGCCCGTCGTCGCGCAGCCGGTCGAGCGCCTCGTAGCACACGTCGATCACCGCCGGCATCAGGCCGAGGGAAACCTCGTCGATCATCAGGAGCTTCGGCTCCGCCATCAACGCGCGGCCGATCGCCAGCATCTGCTGCTCGCCGCCGGACATCGAACCGGCCAGTTGCTTCAGTCGCCCTTCCAGCCGCGGGAACAGCGCCATGACCCGCTCGACATTCTGCGCCTCGGCGCGGCGCGACCGGCTGTAGCCGCCGACGGTCAGGTTTTCCTGCACCGTCAGATCCGGGAACAGGCGGCGGCCTTCCGGCGCCAGCGCGATGCCCCGGCGGACCCGGGCCCGCGCCGGCTCGCCTGTGATGTCCGCGCCATCGAATAGTATCCGGCCGTCCATCGCGGCGACATGGCCGGCGACCGCCATCAGGGTCGAGGACTTGCCCGCGCCGTTGGCGCCGATCAGCGCCAGCACGCTGCCGTCCGGGACCTCCAGGCTGAGGTCGGTGACCGCCCGGAAGGGTCCGTAGCCGCAGGTCAGGCGGTCAAGCTGCAGCATGCTCATTCCCCGCCGCGCCGAGATAGGCGGCGCGCACCGCCGGATCGGCCATGACTTCCGCCGGGTCGCCGTCGCCGATCTTCCGGCCGTTGTCCAGCACCACGAGATGCCGGCAGACGCGCATGACTTCGCTCAGATTGTGTTCGATCAACACCACGGTCGTGCCCTGGCGGTTCAGGTCCACGACCGTTTCGGCCAACCGTGTGGCCTCGCTGGTATTGAGGCCGGCCAGCGGCTCGTCGAGCAGCAGCAGCTTCGGATCGAGGGCCAGGGCCCGAGCCACCTCCACCCGCTTGAGGGTGCCGAGCGGCAGTTCGGCCGGCAGGGAATCGGCGGCGTCGGCGACGCCGACCAGATCGAGCAGGTCGCGCGCCCGCTCGCGTTCCGCCTGGCGCGAGGCCGTAGCGAGCGCCTTGAGCGGGTCCGCCGTCTTGGCGTAGCCGGCGGCGAGCGCGACATTGTCGATCGCGGTCATCCCGGCGAACGGCCGGACGATCTGTTGCGACAGGCCGAGGCCGAGCCTGACCCGCCGATGGGTCGACAGGCGGGAAATCTCGGCGCCGTCGAGCACGATGCTGCCGGCCTGCGGCCGGACCATGCCGGTGATCGCGCGCATCATGGTGGTCTTGCCGGCACCGTTCGGGCCGATCAGGCCGAGCAGGGCGCCCTGCGGAACCTCGAATCCGACATCGGTGAGCGCGTCGACGCCGCCGAAACGCACCGAGACGCCGGTAATGGAGAGCAGGGCATCCATCGCCTTCGCCCTACCCCGCCGTCCGCCGGCCCGAAATCCGCCGCCACAACATCCGCATCAGGCTGTCGATGCCGCCGGGTGCGAAATACATGACGGTGAAGAGCAGAACGCCGTAAATCAGCAACTTGTAGTCGGCGAAGACCTGGAGCAGCAGCGGCAGCACGCTCAGGAAGGCCGCCGCCACGACGACGCCCCAGACCGATCCGATTCCGCCGACGATCACCATGGCGAGAACGGAAATCGATTCGATGAAATCGAAGCTCTCGACCTCGACGAACTTGACATAGTGGGCGAACAGGGCGCCGGCGAGCCCGGCGAGCGCCGTCCCGAACACGAAGGCCGTCAGCTTGTAGCGCGCGACGTCGATACCCAGCGTCCGGGCCGTGTCCTCGTCGGTCGCGATCGCGTCGAAGGCGTGGCCCATCCACGACCGCTTGATGTAGAGGCTGAAGGCGATGACCGCGGCGGCGAAGGCGGCGCACAGCAGCATGTAGGGGATCTGGCCGATGCCGGGGTCCGGGATGCCGGCGATGCCCTCCTCGCCGCCCAGAAACTCCTGCTGGCGGACGAAGCCCGTAAACAGGAATCCGACCCCCATCGTGGTGATCGCCAGGAAATCGTGGCGCACCCTGAGCGAGGCGAAGCCGACGATGAAGCCGAAGAAACCCGCAATCGCCATGGCGAGGGGCAGGGCGAGCCAGAAGGAGCCGCCATCGGTCGTGAACAGGGCAGCCGAATAGGCGCCGATGCCGTAGAAGGCGGCGTGGCCGAGGCTGATCTGGCCGCAGAATCCGGTAATCAGGTTCAGGCTCAACGCGAAGATCACGCTGAAGCTCATCACGGTCAGAAGCGAAATTTCGTACATGCCGGCGCTCCTCGGTCCCTATCGCCGGGCGAACAGGCCCTGGGGCCGGATCATCAGGACGGCGATGAGGAAGGCGAAGGCGATGGCGTCACGGTCCAGCACCCGGTCGAGATAGATGGTGCCGAAGGATTCGATGACGCCCAGCGCCAGGGCCGCGATCAGGGTTCCCTTCACGTTGCCCAGTCCGCCCAGCACGATGATGGCGAGCGCCTTGTACGCCGGCACGCCGCCCATGGTCGGGATCACCTGGTTGAGCAGCAGGGCGACCATCACGCCGGCAGCGGCGGCAAGCGCCGAGGCGACGAAGAAGTTGATGTAGCGCACCCTCTCCAGGTTGATGCCGAAGGATTCGGCCATCGCGGCGTCCGAGACCGTCGCCCTCCAGGCAACCCCGATGCGGGTCCGGCCGGCCAGCACGGCAAGCCCGCCGATCAATACAACCGCCAGTACGACGACCACGATGCGGCCTTCCTCCAGCCGGACGCCGGCGACCTCGACGGTGTCCTTCAACGGCGGCGCCAGGAAGGAGATGCTCGTCGCGCCGAAGATCAGCCGGTAGATCTCCTCCATCGCCACGAACAGGCCGATCGAGGCGATCAGCGCGACATGGGGCGGCTTGTTGAGGATCGGCTCGTAGAACAGCCGGTAGAAGGCCATGCCGAAGAAGCCGACCGCCACGACGGTGATGACGAAGGCGGCGGCGAAGCTGCCGGTTTCGTTGGTCAGCAGCAGGCCGACATAGGCGCCCAGCGTGAAAATGCCGGCATGGGCGATATGCAGGATGCGCAGCAGCCCGTAGACCAGCGTCAGGCCGACGGCGATCAGGGCATAGATGCAGCCTTCGACCAGCCCCTGGACCAGAAGATCGGAATAGCTCAACGCGGGAAGCCCCGGTTGCTGTTGGGCGCGGGATTATCGTGACGAAAAATCGGGCCGCACGCGACCGGGCGGCGCCCGCGCAAAACGGGGCGCCGCCCGGCCCGCAGCCGATGCAGGCCTTACTTTTCAGGCGGCGTCAGCAGCTTGGCATCCGTGATTTCCGAATGATAATGCCAGCCGCCGCCCCGGACCTCCTGGACCTTGAGCGACTTCTGGACCTCGCCCAGCTTGTTGAACGACAGCGTGCCGGTGATCGCGTCGACCTTGATCGAGGCGAGCGCGTCGCGGATCGCGGCCCGGTCGGTCGAACCCGCTTTCTTCAGCGCCGCCGCGGCGACCATCACCGCGGCGTGGCCGGAAGCGCCGACCATGTCCGCGCCGTAGCCGGCACGCTTCTTGAACTCGGTCATGAAGTCGACGACTGCCGGCTCCTTGCTGTCGCGATCGAGCGCCGTAACGATGATCACGCCTTCGGCCGCCTTCTTGGCGATCTCGATGAACTTGACGCCGTCATAGCCTTCCTGGGCGACAACCACCGCCGTGACACCGCCGGCGCGAAGCTGGCTGACGAAAGGCGCGGCGACGAACCAGTAGCCCGTGTCGAATATGGCGTCGGGGTTGTCGCCCTTGATCGACGACACGATCGGGCCGAACTGCCGGTCGCGCAGGGAATACTGGTATTCGTTGACGACCTCGATGCCGTAATTGGCCATCACGGACTTGAAGCCGGCGGCAAGCGCCTTGCCGTAGTCGTTTTTCATGATGGTGATGACGACGCGCTTCTTGCCCAGCTTGTCGCCGACCAGCTTGGCCGCTGCCCTGCCGAGCACGCTGCCCAGGATTCCGGTCCGGAACACATAGTTTCCGGCCCGGGTGATGTCCGGGTGAACGGCGAAGGCCGAGATGTAGGGCACCTTGGCATTCTGGTAGACGCCGGCCGAGGCGCGGGTCGGCGCCGAATAGCTGCCCGAGATGCTCATCGCGACCTTGTCCTGCTGGATCAGCTTGGTCGCGATCGGCACCGCGAATTTCGGCTTGGCCTGGTCGTCGTAGACGATGAGTTCGAGTTTCTTGCCGTTGACGCCGCCGGCCGCGTTCACCGTATCGATGGCGATCTGCGCACCGGTCAGGACCGACTTGCCGTCAGCCGCCGCAAAGCCCGTCTGGGGTGTGTTGAAGCCGATTTTGATGGTCTCCGCCGAGGCCGCAGATGCCGCCAGCGCGACGGCCGCAGCGGCGGCGATGCTGAACTTCCAGGACGTCATGGTACTCCTCCCTTGGGCGAGCGCAGGCGATCCCGCACCCGATTATCACCACGTCGCGCCACCGACCCCGCGCCGGGGCGTCTTGGCAATGGAAATCAAGTTATATATACAAGTCAAGGGCCATGCAATTCCGCCCGATTTGACATACATTCGGCGGATCCGGAAACCGGCGGCAGGGCCCGCCGGAGCAGGCGCGACGAGGAGGACGAGATGGCCGCCGGCCGCCCGACCATCACCGACCGGCAGGTGGACGAGTTCCAGCGGGACGGCGTCCTGCTGCTCCGGGGTGCCTTCGCCGACTGGGTCGACGACCTGCGCCGCGGCATGGAAACCAATATGGCCGCGCCGAGCTGGCGCGAGCGCAGCATCGAGCCGGACGACGGCAGCGCGCCCTTCTTCCAGGACTTCTGCAACTGGGACAAGATTCCGGAATACAACCGATTCGTGAAGGAGTCGCCAGCCGCTGAAACCGCCGCCCGGCTGATGCGATCGAAGACGGCGCGCCTGTTCCACGAGCACATCCTGGTCAAGGAGCCGGGTTCGTCGGTCGTCACACCCTGGCATCACGACATGCCCTACTACTGCGTCGAGGGCAGGATGAACTGCAGCCTGTGGATCACGCTCGATCCGGTGGCGCGCGACTGCGTGATCGAATATGTCGCCGGCTCCCACCGGTGGGGCCGCGAGTTCCGGCCCGAACGGTTCAACGGCACGTCGCTCACTCCGGGCGACACCCGCGAGCGGATACCCGATATTTCCGCGAACCGCAGCGACTACGACATCCGCGGCTGGGCGATGGAGCCCGGTGATGCCGTCGCCTTTACCTACCGGACAGTACACGGCGCACCGGCCAACAACTCGGCCGAGCGGCGGCGCGCCTTCTCGATCCGCTTCGTCGGCGACGACGCCGTCTATGCCGAAAAGGGCGTGCATTCGCCGCCCTTCCCGGATCTCGGCCTCGAAGTGGGCGAGCCGCTGGCCGGCGACGATTTTCCCCTGCTGTGGAGCGCATGAACCCCTACCGCTTTACGCCGGGGGACGCGCCGCTGCTGATGAGCATTCCCCATGTCGGGACAGCCATCCCCGCAGCGGTCGAAGCGCGGCTGACCGAACGCGCGCTGATGCGGCCGGATACCGACTGGCATCTCGACCGGCTGTACGATTTCGCCAACGAACTCGGCATCCCGACGCTCCAGGCGGTGTGGTCGCGCTATGTCGTCGACCTGAACAGGCCGCCGGATGACGCCCCGCTCTATCCGGGCCAGGTCTCGACCGGCCTCGTCCCCGTGCAGGATTTTGCCGGCAATCCGCTCTACCTTTCCGGCGCACAGCCGGACGACGAAGAGAAGGTTGAGCGCTTGAAGACCTGCTGGCTGCCCTACCATCAGCGGCTGGAACGGGAACTCGCCTCGATACACCGCAAACACGGCATTGCGATCCTGTTCGACTGCCATTCGATTCTCTCCGAGGTGCCGCGCCTGTTCGAGGGCAGGCTGCCGGACTTCAACCTGGGCAGCGCGGCCGGCGGCGCCTGCGATGCCGGTCTGCGCCTGCATCTGGCCGAGGCGCTGGGCGACTTCGGCGAGGACCGGCTGGTTGTCGACGGCCGCTTCAAGGGCGGCTTCATTACCCGCCAGTACGGCGACCCCGACAACCGCATCCACGCCTTCCAGCTCGAACTTTCCATGGCGACCTATTGCGAAGAGGCCGCGCCGTGGAGCTATTTGCCGGACAAGGCCGCCGAGGTCCGCCCCGCCCTGCGCGCCATGCTCGAAGCCGCGCTGGCCTGGGCCCGGGAGCACAATTGAGGCGGTTCGGGATCATGTCGACCGCCATCCACGTTCTGCCGGCCCGGCCAAGGTCTGCGTTGCTCCACATCGCCCAATTTGTCACCCCGTCCGACCGGAGGGAGAGCCGGAGTCCAAAGTCAGAGGTACAGGTCTTCGGGTCGGCTCTGGACCCCGGATCGTCGCTGCGCTCCGTCTGGGGTAGCACTGCGTGTATTTTTCGGAATGCGTTGCGCAAATTTTTGTGCGGCCGCAATTTGCGGATACCGGGCCGTAGGGGAGGGTTTCAAACCCTCCCCTACAAAGCCGGCCGGACGCTGCGTCGCCCGGTCCGGGGTGACACCGGAAGATTTAAGGCGGAATTATTGAAGACGCCGTACAGACGCTGTGCGACGGGCTTAGCCGGCCACCGTTACCCCGTTCTTCACAACCGCGCGGCACGGGTTGAAGCCCGCCGGATAGGCCAGTTCGCCGGGGCTGCCGATATCCCACAGGGCGAAATCCGCCGCCTTGCCCGCTTCCAGGGTGCCGATCCGGTCTTGCAGGCCGAGCGCGCGCGCCGCTTCGCGGGTCACGGCGGCGAGCGCTTCCGCCGGCGTCAGGCGGAACAGGGTGCACGCCATGTTGAGCATCAGCAGCGGCGAGGTGACCGGCGAACTGCCCGGGTTGCAGTCGGTCGACAGCGCCATGCTGACGCCGTGTTCTCGGAACAGGTCGACGGGGGGCACCTGCGTTTCGCGCAGATAGTAGAAGGCGCCGGGCAGCAGCACCGCCACCGTCCCGGCCTCCGCCAGCGCACGCACGCCGGCGTCGCCGACATATTCCAGATGGTCGGCCGACAGGCCGCCATATTCGGCGACCAGCGCGGCGCCGCCCAGGTCGCTCAACTGCTCCGCGTGGAGCTTGACCGGCAGGCCGCAGTCGTGCGCCGCCCGGAACACGCGCTCGGTCTGGCCGCGGGTGAAGCCAATCGATTCGCAGAAGGCATCCACGGCATCGGCCTCGCCGGCTTCGGCCACCGCCGGGATCATCTCGCGGCACACCAGGTCGATGTAGCCGTCGGCGTCGCCGGCATAGTCCGGCGGCAGGGCATGAGCGCCGAGAAAAGTCGTTTCGACATCGACCGGAAGATGGTCGGGAATCCGCCGCGCCGCCTGCAGCATCCGGCGCTCGGTCGCCGTGTCGAGGCCGTAGCCGGACTTGATCTCGATGGTCGTCACGCCCTCGCCCAGGATCGCGCGGACGCGCGGCAGGGCGCTTTCGACCAGTTCGTCAACGGAAGCCTGCCGGGTCGCCCGCACGGTCGAGACGATGCCGCCGCCGGCCCTTGCGACCTCTTCGTAGGTCGCACCGTTGAGCCGCTGCTCGAACTCCGCGGCCCGGTTGCCGCCGTAGACGATATGGGTGTGGCAATCGATCAGCCCTGGCGTGATCCAGGCGCCGCCGGCGTCGTGGACCGGCACGCCCTGAGCCTGAACCCGGTCCAGCTCTGCCGCCAGGCCGATCCAGGCGATGTTGCCCCCCGCCACGGCGATCGCGCCCTCCCCGATCGCGCCGTAGGGGTCGTCGCCGGAAGAATCGTAACCTGCCGGCGCCATAGTCGCGATCCGGGCGTTGGTCCACAGGCGGTCCCAGGCGGTCATGATCTTGTCTCGCGGTTCGTCGCAATACAGCACGCAGCGGAACTGTACCGCCGAACGGGCGAAGATGCTGCCACATTCGCCGGTCCCCCGCAGGTGCCACGGCGATGACCGCCGCCGCCGACCGCCTCTGGTGCCCGCTCTGCCTGTTGCCGTCCGGCTGGGCGGAAGGCGTGCTGCTGGACGTAGACGACACGGGTACGATCCGGCGCATCGAGACCGGCGCACCGGCAGCAGGGAATACGCAGCTTCCGGGCGCGGTCATCCCCGGGATGCCGAACCTGCACAGCCATGCTTTCCAGCGCGCCATGGCGGGTCTGACCGAACGGGCGGGCGGCGAGGAGAGGTCGGATTTCTGGTCGTGGCGCCGCACCATGTACAGCTTCGTCGGCCGCCTGACGCCAGAGCAGGTCGAAGCGATTGCGGCCCATCTCTATGTCGAGATGCTCAAGGCCGGCTATACCGGTGTCGCCGAGTTCCATTATCTGCACAATCCGCCCGGCGGCGGCCGCTACGGCGACACGGCGGAACTGGCGCGTCGTGTAGCGGCAGGGGCAGAAGCGGCCGGCATCCGCCTGACGCTGCTGCCGGTGCTGTACCGCGAAGGCGGCTTCGGCGGCGGGCCACTTGCGCCGGCCCAGCAACGCTTCCGGCTGGAGATCGACGAATGGGCCGGGGTCATATCGGCCCTGTCAGGGGCATCCCCGACGCAGACTGCCGGCGCCGCCCTGCACAGCCTGCGCGCCATCCTGCCGGCGGACATGGCGGACGCGCTGGCGGCCTATGACGCCATAAGCCCCGACGGCCCGGTTCACATCCACATTGCCGAGCAGGAAAAGGAGGTCGCCGAATGCCGCGCCTGGTCGGGGCTGCGGCCGGTCGAATGGCTGCTCGACGGCGTGCCGGTCGACCGCCGCTGGACACTGGTCCACGCCACCCACATGACGGAAGAGGAGACCCGGCGCGCCGCCGCGAGCGGCGCGGTTGCCGGCCTGTGCCCGACCACCGAGGCCAACCTGGGCGACGGCATCTTCGACCTGCCCGGCTGGCTCGCCGCGGCAGGCGCTTTCGGCGTCGGCAGCGACAGCAACGTCTCGCTCGACCCGCGCGAGGAACTGCGCTGGCTCGAATATGCCCAGCGGCTGATCCTGAAGCGCCGGCTCGTTGCCGGCGATGCAGCGCCGACCGGTGCCGCGGGTGCAGCGGCATCGCCGCTCTCCCTCGGCGCGGCTCTGTGGCTCGGCGCAGCGGCCGGCGGCGCGCAGGCGCTCGGACAGCCTTGCGGCGCACTCGCCGAAGGCCGGGCGGCCGACCTGCTCGTGCTCGACCCGGATCATCCGACGCTGGCGGCGCACGGCCCGGACACGCTGCTCGATGCCTGGGTCTTCACAAACGCCGGTTCGGCGCTTAGGGAGGTCCGGGTCGCCGGGCGGCGTGTTGTCGAGGACGGCCGCCATCCGGGCGAGAACGCAATCCGTGCGCGATACCGGGAAACCATGACAGAACTGGTCCAAGAGCTATGACGTCCGAAGCGGTCACGCTGACGCCGGGATCGATAAGCCTGCCGGCCCTGGAAGCGCTGTATCGCGATAGCCCACCGGTTGTCCTGGACCGGGCCTGCCGGGCGGACATGGCACGCGCGGAGGCGGTCGTCGAGCAGGCCGCGGCGGGCGACGCGGCTGTCTACGGCGTCAATACCGGTTTCGGCAAGCTGGCCAGCACTCGCATTTCGCCGGAAGAAACCGCGCGCCTGCAGCGCAACCTGATCCTCTCCCACAACGCCGGGGTCGGGCCCGATTTGCCGGAACGCATCGTCCGGCTGATGATGGCCCTGAAGCTGCTCAGCCTCGGCCGCGGCGCCTCCGGCGCGCAATGGGCCATCGTCGAGGCCCTGGAGCGGATGCTGGCGGCGGGCGTGACGCCGTCGGTGCCGGCGCAGGGCTCTGTCGGCGCCTCCGGCGATCTGGCGCCGCTCGCCCATCTGACCGCCGTGATGATCGGCGAAGGCAGAGCCCACTACCGGGGCGAGCGCCTGCCCGGCGGCGCAGCGTTGCAGGCGGCCGGGATCGAACCGGTCGCGTTGCGGGCCAAGGAAGGCCTCGCGATGATCAACGGCACCCAGTGCTCGACCGCGCTGGCGCTGGCCGGCCTGTTCGACGCCAAGCGGCTGCTGCGCGCGGCGCTCGTCACCGGCGCGCTCTCGGTCGACGCCACGCTGGGCTCCGACACGCCGTTCGATCCGGCGATCAACGCGCTGCGCGGCCACCCCGGCCAGATCGACGTGGCGGCGGCCTTGCGGGCGCTGCTCGCGGGCAGCGAAATCCGCGCCTCCCATATCGATTGCACCCGGGTGCAGGACCCCTATTCCGTGCGCTGCCAGCCGCAGGTGATGGGCGCCTGCCTCACCCTGCTGCGCCAGGCCGGTTCTGTTCTGGCCATCGAAGCGGCGGCGGCGACCGACAATCCGCTGGTGCTGGCGGAGCGCGGCGAGATTCTGTCGGGCGGCAATTTCCATGCCGAACCGGTCGCCTTCGCCGCCGACCAGATCGCGCTTGCCGTGAGCGAGATCGGCGCCCTGACCGAGAGGCGTATCGCCCTGCTGGTCGACCCGGCGATGAGCGAACTGCCGGCCTTCCTGACGCCCGAGCCGGGCGTCAACAGCGGCTTCATGGCGGCCGAGATCACCGCCGCGGCGCTGGCGGCGGAGAACAAGCAGCGCGCCACACCGGCCAGCATCGACAGCCTGACCACCTGCGCCAATCAGGAGGACCATGTTTCCATGGCGACCCACGGCGCGCGGCGCCTCGCCGAGATGAACGACAATCTGGCCAAGATCGTCGCCGTCGAATGGCTCGCCGCCGCCCAGGGCATCGGCTTCCGCGCGCCCCTGAAGACCAGCGTGCGCCTCGGCAGCGCGATCGCGCGGTTGCGCGCCGTCGTGCCGCCGCTCGAAGAGGACCGCTACATGGCGCCGGACATCGAGGCCGCCGTCGATCTCGCCCGCGCCGGCGCGCTGGTCGAGGCGGTCGGGCCGGAAGGGATGCCGGGCTGGTGAGTCCGCAAACCGATCCGCGCCGGACCGATACCGCCGGCCTGGCCGCCCGGCTGCGCAAGGGCGAGACCCGCGCGCTCGCCAAGGCGCTGACGGTCGCCGATATCGGCGGCGAGGAAGCCCGTGCGCTGTTGCAGGCGTTGGACAGGGACCGCCGCGAGACCCCGGTCGTCGGCATGACCGGCCCACCCGGCTCGGGCAAGTCCACGCTGATCAGCGCCATGATCCGGACGCTGCGCGAACGGGACATGCGGGTGGCGGCGCTCGCCGTCGATCCGTCGAGCCCGAAGAGCGGCGGCGCGATCCTGGGCGACCGGGCGCGCATGGGCGAGCATGGCTCGGACCCGCATGTCTTCATCCGCTCGATCGCGGCGCGGGGCCATCTCGGCGGCCTCGCCCTCAACATCCAGGCCTCGATCGACGTGGTGAACGCCGCGGGCTTCGACATCGTCCTGCTGGAAACCGTCGGCGCCGGCCAGTCCGAGATCGAGGTCGCGCAGGTCGCGGATGTGACCGTCGTGGTCGGCGCGCCGGGCCTGGGCGACGATTTGCAGGCAATCAAGGCCGGCATCCTCGAAGTCGCCGACATCCTCGTCGTCAACAAGGCCGACCTGCCCGGCGCCGACGAGACCGCCCGGCAGCTGGAAGCGATGCTGGGACTGCGCAGCGCCGCTCGCCGGGAGACACCGGTCATCAGCACGGTCGCCACGACCGGCGACGGCGTCGCCGAACTGGTCGAAGCAGCCCTGGAGCTCAGTGCGGCCGTGACGCCCGAAGCGCGCAGCGCCCGGGCTGAACGGCAGGCGATCGACCGTCTCGCCACCATGGCCGGCGCATTGGTGCGCGATGCGCTGAACGCGCTGCCCGACGACGAACGGCGCGCGCTTGTCGAGCGGGTCCGGGCCGGCACGGCCGATCCGGGCGAGGCGGTGCGCCGGCTGTTGAACGACCAGACCGGCTGACTTAACCGGCTGCGGCCGCCGCCGAACGCCCCGCAAGGCGGCCGAAGACGGCGCCGCTGGTGAGCCCCGTGCCGCCCGGATAATTGAACCAGAACAGGCCGCCGACCAGTTCGCCGGCGGCGTAAAGGCCGGGGATCGGCGCGAGGTCGCTGTCGAGCACCTGCGCGCTCGCCGGGTCGATGCGCAGCCCGCCGAAGGTGAAGGTGAGGCCGCAGCCGACGCGGTAGGCCTCGAAGGGCGGCTCGGCAATCGGGTTCGCCCAGTTGGTCTTGTTCACGGCCAGGCCGCGCGTGCCGCGCCCGTCCCTGACCGTCGCGTCGAACGGCGTATCGGTATCGACCGCTTCGTTGTAGGCCGCGATCTCGGCGAGGAAACCTTCCGGATCCACGCCTTCCAGCCGGTCCGCCAGGGCCTCCAGCGTATCGGCCTTCGCCCTGGTGACCTGCCGGATGCGGTATTCGTCGCGCAGCAGGTGCGCCACCCTTGCGTCGAAGACCTGCCAGGCAAAGCCGTCCGGCTGCTCCAGGATGACCCGGCCGTAGCGGGCGTAGGTGTAGTTGCGGAAGTCCGCGCCCTCGTCGACGAAGCGCCGGCCCCGGGCGTTGACCATCACGCCCCAGGGATAGCTGTGCTTCTGGAAGCCGTCGCCGACCGCGAGGTCGCCGAATTCCGGCGCGTTGTAGTCCCAGGCGACGGCGTGGCCGCCCGACCAGTTGCCACAGGACGCCGCGCCGGCCTCCAGGGCCATGCGGATGCCATCGCCGGTGTTGAAGCGGCTGCCGCGCACCTTCGCCAGCTCCCAGCCGGGGCCGAGATAGCGGGTGCGCCATTCCGGGTTGGCCTGGAAGCCGCCCGCGGCGAGCACCACCGCCCCGGCGCGCACGGTCTCGATCCTGCCATCGTGCTTGAGCCGGACGCCCTCGACCCTGTGGCCGTCATGGATCAGGCCGAGCACCCGCGCGCCGTAGCGGAGGTCGATTCCGGCCGCACGGGCGATCCGCGTGTGGCCGTCGACCAGGCCGGGGCCGCCGCCCCAGGCCTCCAGCGTCAGCCCGCCCCAGAAGCGGAAGCGGCCGTCCGCCGCCTTGAAGGCCTGGCGGCCGTAGATCGGCATGAAGCGGATGCCCTTGCCGTGCAGCCACCGCATCGTCCCGCGCGATTCCGTAACCAGCCGCTCGCACAGGTCCGCGTCGGTGCGGTAGCGGGTCAGGCGGAACATGTCGTCGTAGAAGCGATCCTCGGGATAGTCGCCGAAATCGGTGATGGCGATCTGCTCTTCGGAAAGGTCCGGGCACAGGGCGCGGATATCGTCCACGCCACCGTAAGCGAAGCGGAAGGCGCCGGCAGTGAAGCGGGAGTTGCCGCCGTTCTCGGCCTCCGGCGCGCGTTCGAGCATCAGCACCGACGCGCCGGCCTCGCGCGCCGCCAGGGCCGCGCAAAAGGCGGCGTTGCCGGCGCCGACGACGATGATGTCGGGATGGGGCACGATGGCGCAAGTTCAGCTGAAGTGGGCGCGCACGCGGCGTTCGACGAAGCTCGCGAGCAAAAATGCAGCGACCGAGATCGCGGTCGCGACGATACTTGTTCCAAACGCTTGCTCGGTCTGGAACTCGTCGTTGGTCTTGGCAAACAGATATCCGAGGCCCGAGGTGCCCATCAGAAATTCGGCGATCATTGCGGCGAGGATAGCGTGCGCCGCGGCGAGCCTGAGCGCAATTGCCAAATTCGGCATCGCAGCGGGTAACGCGAGGCGAAACAGCGTCGCGCGCCGCGAGGCGCCGAGCACGCGAAACAGATCGTCGCTTCCCGGCGGCAGGGCGCGGAGTCCCGACGAGGCGAAGACGAAGGACGGAAAGAAGGTGATGATCACGACAATCGCAATTTCCGTCGACACGTTGTAGCCCAGCAGCCGGGCGATGATCGGGATCAAAGCGACGACCGGGACCGAGCTGAACAGAACCGCAAGCGGGCTCACCAGCCCGCTCAGCAGGGGGGACAGCCAGGTCGCGACCGCAAGCGACGTCCCGATGATCATGCCGCCGGTCATGCCGACCAGCGCCACCGCGAACGTGATGCCGGTGTTCTCGAGGAACAGGACCGGATCGGTGACCAGCGCGTCAAACACGCTGATCGGGGTCGGCATGACGATGGGATTGAACTGATTGACGATGACCCAGGCTTGCCATGCCACGAGAATCAGCAGGATTCCCCAATAGTCCTGGATCAGGCGCCGCCCCGTCCTCATCGAAACCGCCCGTAGATGCCACGCTCGAGCCCGGTGAGGAGACCGTAGAACGTCAGGGACGCGATAACCGCGAGGAAGACAGCGCACCACAACAGGACGATCTGGAAATTCTGCATCGCATTGATGATCAGGATCCCCAGTCCGCGGGGCGCGCCGAACCACTCGCCGATGATGGCGCCGATCAATGCCGCCGGCCACGACAGCCGCAGACCGCTGGCCAGCGCCGGCAGGGCCGACGGCATCTCCAGTCGCCGGAATCGCGTGAACCGGCGCGCGCCGAACACCGAGAAAAGGTCCTGATGCGCCGTCGACGCACTCGCCAATCCCGATGTCACCGACACGTAGACGATGAAGAACACATGGACCGAGGCGACCGCGGCCGGCGCCGCATCGCGGCTCAGCACCAACAGGAAGATGGGCCCGAGAGCTATCGACGGCACCGAGTTCAGCACCGCCGCCAACCGGTCGCCGCCGCGGCGCATCGGCGGCAGCAAGTGCGTGGCCCACGCCAGAACGAGGCCTAGACAGGCCCCGAACAGATAACCCATGCCGGTGGAACTGAGCGTCGCACCGATGGCGCGCCCGAACAGCGGCCTGTGGCTCGCGGCGGTCAGCATGTCGATCACCGATGTGAGCGGAGGCCATGACAGGCCGGCCAGCCGGTAATGGCCGATCAGCTGCCACAGGCCGAAGAATATGAACAGACCGACGGCGCCCAACAGGGTGCGGCCGACCCAGCTCGTACCGGTCGCCACCGGCTCAGTCCTCCGACGGCTCGAGCGCGAGCGACAACTCGTCCGCCAGGCTGTGGAATTCCTTGCTTCGCATGACCGAACGATCGCGCGGCCGGTCGAACGGCACTGTCGCTTCGAGAATGATCCGGCCCGGCCGCCCGCTCAAGACCAACACGCGGTCGGCCAGGAAAATCGCCTCGTCCACGGAGTGCGTCACCAGCACCGTGGTAATCTGGTCGCGCAACCAGATGCGTTGCAATTCTATGTTCATCTGGCGCCGCGTCACCGCGTCGAGCGCGCCGAATGGCTCGTCGAGCAACAGCACCTCCGGGTCGAGAATCAGCGCCCGCGCAATAGAGACCCGCTGGCGCATACCGCCGGAAAGCTGGCGCGGGCGCGCCGACACGAACTCGTCCAGCCCGACGAGGACGATCATTTCGCGGATCGCCGCATCATCCGGCGTTCGGCCGGCCAGCTTGAACGGCAAGGCAATATTTTCGTAGACGGTTAGCCACGGCAGCAGTGCGTGGTCCTGGAACGCGACACCGAAGGCGTGCCGCGCCGCAATTGCGGCGGGGGGCTCTCCGCGCACGGTGACGCTCCCTGTCGTCGGCCGGTCGAGCGATGCCATCAGCCGCAACAACGTGCTCTTGCCGCAGCCGCTCGGGCCCAGCAGCGCCACGAACTCACCGGTCGCTACTGCAAGGGACAGCTCTTGCAGGGCGAGCACGCCATCGTCGCTGCCTTTGAGGGCAAATTTCTTCGTGACATCTGCGGCGGTGATCGCCGGGCCATCAGGGTCGAATTGCGCCTCGCCGGTCATCGCCGGGCTTGTTCGAACCTTTCCATGATCCGAGGCAGCCGCCGGTCCAGGTCGTGGCGCAACGCCTCTTCGTCTATGGTCGACAACGTGCGGTCTTTCATCACCACACGGCCATCGATGACCACGGTCCGCACGTCGCGGCCGACCGCCGTGTTGGCTACGGCGAACATCGGATCGACATGGGGCGTCTGGTCCAGTTCACGGCATTCGACGAGAAGGATGTCCGCTTTCTTGCCGACTTCGAGGCTACCGATCCGGTTTTCCATGCCGAGCGATCGCGCGCCGCCCCGGGTTGCTACACGCAGCAGTTCCTCGCCCGACATTACGTCACGATAGTGAATCGGTGTGCCGGCGACGAGTTGCTGTCCAATCCGGGCGGCGTGCGCGACCTGGAAGATGTCGAGCGGACCCCACGCTGCGGCGCCGTCGGTCCCCAGGCCAATGTCGATACCGCGCCGCCACATGTGCAGCAAGGCGTGCGGGCCGATGTGATAGTTGTTGAACGCACAGTGAGACGCTGTCAGCCGGTGCGTCACATAGAGGTCGGTCTCGTCCGGCGATAGCAGCACCGAATGGGCGCAATGGAGATGTCGCCCAAGCGCCCCGATCTCCTCAAGATATTCGGTCGGGCGCTTGCCGAAATGTTCGAGCGCGTAGTCGATCTCATAGGTGCCCTCACACAGATGAGTATGGATACGCGTGCCCAACTCCCGCGCCGCGTCTGCCATCGAGCGCACCAGTTCGGTTGTGCAGACCATAATCTGGCGCAGCGACAACCATGCCTGAACGCGATCCTGGTCCTGACCGTTCCATCGGCGCACAAGATCGACGTTGCGCGACAGCGCCTGGTCCGTGGTCATCATCATGGAGTCCGGCACACCGGCGCCATGATCGATGGTGCTCAGCGCGATGAACCCTCGAATGCCGGTTTCGAGCGCCGCCCGGCCCATCTCGTCGGGGTGCGGACCGCCCGCCTCGGCGAAGCAGGTAGTGCCGACGCTGATCATGTCAGCATAGCAAAGCAAGCCGCTGAGATAGACGTCTTCCGGGTCCAACAATCCTTCGAACGGGATGTAGTAGTTCTTCCAAACCGGAATCTTGACCTGGCCGCGGCGGGCGAACTCGGCGATCTTGCCGCGCAGCAATTGCTGTCCGGTGTGGACGTGACCGTCGATCATTCCGGGCATGGCAATCTGCCCGTCGCCGCCAATTTGCGACGACGGGATGAACCGGGATGCGGCGTCGTCGGCACCGCCGATCCACGCGATCCGGTCGCCGCGCACCGCGATCGCGCCGTTGCGGATGATGGTATCGGCGGCGTCGAGGCACACGACCTCGCAGCCCGAGATCAAGAGATCGACCTTTTCCGGCCCCTGTGCCGACCCCTGCTCCGGCATGGCGGCGAACTTTCCCGCGCGGTTACTTGATGCCTTTGCGCGCCTCTTCCATGACGCCGAAATCCGCGATCTTCTCGACCGGCGGAATATTCTTGCGCCCGGTCGCCTGGGCCGCCGCATACATCTTCGCAATGGTGTCTCGGTCGAGCACGAGGATCGGCTGCTTCGGCTTGTCGGGGTTGCGCATCATCTTGATCTGGAGCTCGTTCTGGCGCAGCTGTTGCTTGAGATTCAGGCCGAGATCCGCGCCGTACTTGCTGACCGCCAGCTTCGGCGCAACTGTCAGGTCTTTCTCGTTGTCCTGCCAGCCACGAGTCAGCGCGCGCAGAAACTTCACCACGGTCGCCCTGTCGTTCTGGAGGAACTTGCGCGAGGTGAAAACGGCGCTGGCGTACTGCTTGAACCCAAGCGAATCGAACGATGCGAAATGGAAGTCCTTGCCCCGTTTCATGCCGCGCAACTCGAGGGCCACCGCCTGATTGGTGCCAAAAGCGGTGTACCCGTGGCCCTGCTTGGCGAGCAGCGGCTCGGGCGAATACCCTGCTGGAACGAATTCCCAATTCTTGGGCAGATTGTTGAGGGTGAGAACCGCATCGATTGCCGTTCGCTCGGCCACGCCCTGAGCGAGAATTTTCTTGCCGACAAGATCGGCCGGTTGGCGAATCGGGTTGTCCGCAAGCGAGATCACACCGAGCGGCGACACCGGAAACGTCGCAGCGACGATGACGAAGTCGTTGCCGCGACCGACGGCATCGAGAAACGGAAGCCAGACACCGTAGGCGATGTCGGCCTTGCCCGCGGCGAGCGTGACCAGCGACTTCGGCGCATTCGGTCCGCCCGGCTGGTATTCGATCTTCAGCCCCTCCTGCTTGAAGTAGCCCTTGTCCATGGCGAGCCAGAGACCGCCATATTCTACGTTGGGAATCCAGCTCAGCGCGACGCGAACGGTTTTGTCCTGCGCAGTGACCGGATTGACCAGCCCGGCGACAAGGAGCGCCCCCGCGGCAAGTATGGACGCGGCGAAGGTGAAATATCGTCGATACATCTTATCCCTCCCGATTTTGCGTTGTTTCGGAACCGGAAATTGAGTGTGGGCATCGGTTCGCAATCAAGTCAAGCGCCCCCGGGAGGGCCAGTCGATTCTGCCGAAATTGATCTTGGCCCACCTCCCATTGCCGAAGAGCGCCGCATGGTCCCGAAGGTCGATGAATTGATGGCACCGTGCGACCGGCTGGAGGCTGGGCCTTGCCGCCGCAGACACCGCGCCCCGGCGCCTGCTCGAACCCTGCTTCACAAAGCCCTTGGCGAGGCCGAGTAGCCCGGATTGCGGCGGTCTACCCAATCCCCTGGAGCATCCCCGCAATCGCCGCGCTGCGCGGCCGGACCGCCATGCTTCCGGCCCATCCGGTGCCGCATCGTCGACCGCTTGCCAATCGTGCGTTTCGGCAACCGCCTCGCCGGGGCGATCGTAGGAGAAGAGACCGCCCGGAAAGAGCCGGTCGATGCTCATGGGCCTCCCGCCCCGTCTTCCGCCACCGCTGCGGCCACATCGGTCAGGGCGAAGTCGGCGCCCTTGAACAGCAGGGGTTCGCCGGTCGTCTCGGCGAGGGCGTAGGCGAAGCAGTCGCCGAAATTCAGCCCGGCCGGATGGTTGCCCCTGCCGAACCGCCGCCACGCCCGCCGGGCGGCCTCCAGCTGTTCGGTCGTGACGGGCTCCGGTTCGATGCCGAATCGGTTGAGAAGCTGATCGAGTTCGTATCCGGCCGAAATGCCGCCCCTGCCTTCAACCACGATGGATGCTTCCAGCAGATTAGCGACGGATATGCGACGTTCGGGAGCGGCAGCCAGCGCTTCTTCGTAGCGTTCCGCGTCCGGTTCACGGTTGAGGATCGCAACGATCGCCGAACTGTCTACGATCACTTCGGAAGTCCGCGTTCGTCGTAGAGCAGGTCTCCGATCTCGGTGGAAGACGGCCCCGGCCCCATAAGCGCCGCGCAGCGCTCTGCTATGGCGCGGACATCCCGAAGCAGCGCTTCCTTGTCCCGCTCCCGCTTTTCCCGCTCAAGACGCTCACTCAGGGCAGCGGTAATCGCGCCGGTCATGGTCTCGCCGGTCAGGTCGGCCAGCTCGCGGGCAAGCGCGCAGGTTTCTTCGTTCTTGATGTTGAGGCCCATGCCTAATCCTTTAGGGTAGAAACCCTTAGTCTGCTTCTACCCTAGAGTAATTCAAGGGGCCGCGCAATGCCGGGAGGGACCGAGAATCCGAGATCGCCGCGGGCGATCACCCCAAAACGATTGCAAACGCAAATATCTAGCAGCGCCGATCTCCCGCTTCGGACCTTTGCCTGCCTGTCAGGCCGGCATATCCGGTGTGACGCTTGCATCGCCTGCTGCCCACCGGGCGGCGCGCCGGACGATTTGCGCATGGGTCGGTTGTTCGATAGACGCCCGGTTATGGCCGAGCGCGTCGAAGACGACCCTGCCCTCGCCGTAGCGCCGCGCCCAGAGGACGGGTTCGGCCCCCTCCAGCATTCCGGACCTGGCTTCAAGCAATGGGCGGACGCCGGGCGCGAGGCTGAGGCCGCTGTAGACCTCGTCGACGATCTCGAACCCGCCGAGGCCGGCTGTCAGCGGATGATCTTCAGCTGTTTTCGAAACGGCGGCCGGCCCGAGCGGCGGATGCCAGGACCGGCCCCAGACCCAGACGCCGCCCAGGATGTCCCGCCATTCGTCCCAATCGTCGAAACAGAGGCATGCGGTGTGAAATCCGAACAGGCCGCCGCCGCTGCGGACGAAGCCGCCGAGCCGGGCGCGCGCCTCCCGCGACAGGCTGAACGCCCATTCGGCCCGGTCCGGTGCATATTTCGGGTCGCCCTCCATGCGCCAGCGCAGCGCCATGACGGTGAGCAGGGCATAGCCGCCGCGTTCGAGGCGCGCGAGCCCGGCCTCGATATCGGTTTCGATCTCCGACTCGAACCCGTCGAAGGCAAGCTGCGCGGCCAGCGCTGCGGCGTTGTCGGCGAAGTCGTGCCGGATTCCGCCGGAGAGAATCAGATTCCGCACGTCGCTACTTCTCGGCTTCCTTCGGCGCCTTGCGGGATAGCTGGTTCTTCAGGCTGAAGGAAACCCCGCCGTCGACCATCAGATGCTGGCCGTGGATGAAACCGGCCTCGTCGGAGGCCAGGAAGGCGACGGCGGCGGCAACGTCTTCGGCCGTTCCGATCCGCCCGGCCGGCACGGCCCGGCCGCGCTCTGCACGAACCTCCGGATCGCGGTAGATCGGTTCCGACATGCCGGCGTCGATGAAGCCGGGGCCGACGGCATTGACCTGCACGCCCCTGGGGCCGAGTACCAGCGCGAACTGTTCGGTCAGCTTCGCGACCGCGGCCTTGGTCGCCGGATAGGCGCCGGCATCCGGGCTGGTCTGCACGGCGTTGAGCGACGTGATGTTGACGATGGCGCCGCTGCCGCGCGCCGCCATGCGCGCGCCGGCCTCGCGGGACATCAGGAACACCCCGACAAGATTGACCTCGACAACTCTCCGGAAGTCCTCGACAGGATGTTTCAGCAGGTCGCCGAAGCGGACGATGCCGGCATTGTTGACCAGAATGTCCGGCGGCCCGCCGAACGTCGCCTCGAACCGGCCGAGCGTTTCGATGACCGAATCCTCCGAGGTCACGTCGCAGGGGAAGCCGGCGGCGCCCTCCAGCTCCGCAGCGGCGCGCACCGCGCCATCACCGTCAATATCGGCCAGCCCAACGCGGCAGCCGTCGGCCGCCAGGCGCCGGGCGATGGCGAGGCCGAGCCCGCCGGCCGCGCCGGTCACCAGCGCCGATCTGCCTCCGTCTCCGCTCACGCCGATCCCCCGCTGGCCGCGCTAACGCAGGTTGGCCGCGCGTTTGACGACATAGCTGTTCGCTTCGGGATCGTAGTAATGCCGGTCCGCCTTGTATGTGCCGGAAACGACCGTGAGCCCCATCGCGCCGCCGTCCAGCGCGCAAAATCCGTGAATGTCCGCCGGCGGCGCAACGATGGCCGCCTCGCCGGCGTGCATCACCCTGTCGTCGGTCGCCGCCAGCTTCGCGTATCCCGCAACCGAGCCGTCGTCGGTACGGCGGTAGACGGTATGGCGCATGCGCCCGCGATAGACGGCGAACAGCTCCCAGACCCCGTGATCGTGGGGCTGGACCCGGCCGCCCTCGGGCACCTCGAACAGCAGGAAGGACAGGTCGCCGTCGAAATAAAGATATTGCGACCAGTCGACATTGTTGCCCTGCCGCGGAATGCCCAGGCCGCGCAGATCGTCCCGTTCGAGCAGGGCGGCAATCGGCCGTTCGATGGCGGCCAGCAGGGCCGACGGTGCGGACCCGTGGCTGCGCTGCGCGGCGATCACCGCTTCGGCGCATTCCCTTACCGTCATCTGCGTCGGCAGGCCTGCGGGCATCCGGATTTCCCGTGGGATGAACAGTCGGTCACGATGCTGGCACAGTTGGTTTTGGGGCGCAAATTTCCGAATGTCCGGTCACGCCCCGCAGGATTTGACCCATCGGCAGCGCCGTCCATAATGCGCAGGACTTTTCGGACGATTGAGAACAGAGCACGCGATGACGGGAATTGGAACAGCTTCAGTCATCGACGTGCACGCCCATGTCCGGCTCAATTCGACGACCGGAGCGGCGGGACGCCACGGCCCGGAATTCGGCGAGGACGCGGACGGCACGCTCTGGTACCGGGTCGGCAACTACAAGCTGGTCGGCGTGCGGCACAAGGCGAGCCCGTTCACCGATCCGGACCTGCGGCTGAACCGGATGGACCGGGACGGGACGGATTTCCAGGTCCTGTCGCCCAGCCCGCTGACCTATTTCCACCATATCGAAACCGCTGAAGCGGTCGCCTTCTGCCGCAAGCATAACGACGCCTGCGCCGAGCTGGTGCGCCGCTATCCCGACCGCCTCGGCGGCCTCGCCTCGCTGCCGATGCAGGATGCCGGCGCCGCCGTGGAGGAGCTGCACCGGGCCGTCGGCGAGCTCGGCCTGTGGGGCGCGGCGACTGGCACGGAATTCAACGAACCGCTGCACAGCCCGGCGCTGGACCCGCTCTACGAGACCTTCGTCACGCTTGACGTGCCGCTGTTCTTCCACCCGGCGCCCTCGGGCATCGACGGGCCGCCGGGCGACCCGAACCTGAAGCGCTTCGACCTCGACGTCGTCATCGGCTTTGCGGCGCAGGAATCGATCGCCGTGGCCACGCTGATCTTCGGCGGCGTCCTCGACCGCCATCCCGACCTCGACATCTGGATCAGCCACGGCGGGGGCGGCCTGCCGATGCTGGCCGGGCGGCTCGCCCAGGCGGCGCGCAAGCGGCCGTGGGCCGGCGAGGACATCCGCAAGGACGGCGCGTTCGAGGAAGCCGTTACCCGGCTGTGGTACGACGCCCATGTCACCGATCCCTCGGCCCTTGCCCTGCTTCGGCAATGGGTCGGCAACGATCGCATCGTCTACGGCACCAATTTCGCCGGATGGGACCAGCCGGAGGACGGCGCGCACGGCGAGATCGACCCGGCCTGGGCCGGCAATGCGCGGCGGCTGCTGCGGCAGGGCTAAGGCAGACCGGAAGACGGACTCAGAATTTCCGCACGCCGCCGAACTGGGCCCAGGTCGACGCCACCTCCCAGCCGGCGTCGACGACGATGTTCTGTCCGGTAATCGCCGACGAACGGCCGGAGGCCAGGAATTCCACGGCCTCGGCGACCTCGTTCGGCTCGACCATCCGGCCGAGCGCGGTGAATTCGCCGGGATGCGCGGCGTAGCGCCCGGAATCCAGCCGTTCCTCGACCCGCGGAACCAGCGTCGAGCCCGGCGAAACGGCATTCACCCTGACGCCCGCGCGGCCCCATTCGCCGGCCAGGTTCCGGGTCAGGTGGACGACTCCGGCCTTGCTCGCGCCGTAGGCCTCCGCGGGCATCGAGCTGAATGCGGCGATTGACGCGATGTTGACGATGCTGCCTCGCCGGCGCGCAACCATGCGCCGGCCGAACGCCCGGTCGGCGATCAGCGTGCCGGTCAGGTTGATCCGCAGGACGCGCTCCCACTCGGCGAGCGCCAGGTCTTCGGTCGGCACGATGTCCTGGAAAACCGCGGCTGCCACGACCAGCGCGGCGACCGGCCCGGCATCGCGCTCGATGCGGCCGGCGGCCCGTGCGACCGCCGCCTCGTCGGCGATATCCAGTTCCAGAGCAAGGCCGCCGGTATCGCCGGCCACCCGCCGGGCGGCCGCACCGTCCATGTCCGCAACGGCAACGCTCCAGCCGCGCGTGTGCATCAGGCGGCAGACCGCCTCGCCGATGCCGTTGCCGCCGCCGATGACGGCCGCGACCGGCCGGCCCTGCTCATCGCTCATCGGATTTCGCCGCCGTCATCGCTCGCTTCGTCCTTCCCCGACGGAATTCGCGGCGGGATTCGCGGCGTTGCCGGGCCGCAAGGCGGATGCTAGGTGCCGGCACCTTCTGTCCGTATCGCCGTCGGCCGCCGTCAAGATGACCCGCCCGCTTTCCCTCTCCTATTACACGGTGCCCGAATTGTCGCCGCTTGAGACGGTCGCAGTCGCGGCGCAGGCCGGATGCAGCCATGTCGGCCTGCGCCTGCTCGGCGGCCAGCCCGGCGGCGGGGAGATGCCCCTGCTGCTCGACGCTGCGCTCCAGGCGGAAATGCTGGAGGCGATGGCGGATGCGGGCATAGCCGCGCTGGATGCCAACACGGCGCGGATCGTCCCCGAAACGCGGCTGGCCGACTATATGCCCTTCCTCGATGCCGCCGCCCGGCTCGGGGCCCGGCACGTCATGGCATCTGTCGACGATGCTGAAAGGGACCGGTCGCTCGACAATATCGCGGGTCTCTGCGATCTGGCGGCCGAGCGCGGCCTGACGGTCGATCTCGAATTCGTGCCCTGGATGGCGCTCAACGATCTCGCGGCGGCAGCGGACATGGTCGGGGCCTGCAACCGCGAAGGCCTCGGCATTGCTGTCGACACCCTCCACTTCCATCGCTCGGGCAGTTCCATCGCAGCGCTGGCCCTCCTGCCGCAGCGTTGGTTCCGCTACGCCCAGATCTGCGACGCTCCGGCGAACGGAACACCGCCATCGCGAGACCGGCTCATCCACGAAGCGACGAAAGAACGGCTCCTGCCCGGCGCAGGCGATATCGACCTTGCCGGCATCCTGCGCGCCTTGCCCGGCAATATCCCGCTGGCGCTGGAAATTCCGCAGACGGCGCTGGCGACGCGTATGGATGCGGCCGGGCGCGTTTCCCGCGCCGTGGCGGCAACGCGCCGGTTACTGGACCGCGTCTGAAGCGGGCCCGGCCGGGTCCTGCACGCAGACCCGCTTCATGACCCGGCGTTCGCGCTCCATTTCGTAATTCGCGACGCCCCGGTGCATCAGGCAGCGGTTGTCCCAGATCATCACGTCGCCGGGCTGCCAGCGGTGGGAATAGACGAAGGGCGGTTGGGTCGACTGTTCCTGGAGGCGGGCGAGGATCGTGCGGCCCTCGGCGACCGGGCGGCCTTCGAGATGGGAGGCATACATGCCGATATAGAGGCAGGGCTGGCCTGTTTCCGGATGCGGCCGGACGATCGGGTGGCTGACCGGCGGCGCATTACGCTTCTGCGCCTCGGTCGGCGGCGGGTTGTCGAGGCTCTCGCGCATGAATTCCAGGCTGTGGACCGCACGGCAACCGGCGATCTTCTCTTTGGTTGCGTCCGGCAGCGCCGCGTAGGCCAGGCCCATATGGGCAAGCTGGGTATCGCCGCCGGCCGGCGGCAGTTCGACCGGATGCAACATCGTCGCCAGCGACGGAACGGCGAGATACGACTTGTCGGTGTGCCAGAAGTAGTTGGTATTGATGTAGGGCCGGCTGGACGGCCGGCCTTCGGCATCGAAGTTCGTGATGCAGTGGACGGCGCTCATGATGCGGCCGTCATTGTTCTCGATCAGATGCCGCTCCAGCGGACCGAACAGTTCGCCCAGCGCGGCGAGATGGTCGTCCTCGAGCCTCTGGCCGCGAAAGACCAGCGCGCCGTGTTCCAGGAACGCCGAACGGATCGCTGTCGCCGTAGCCGGGTCGAGCGGCCGGGAAAGATCGACCGACCGGGTTTCCGCGCCGAAAGGAGCGCCAAGCCTCTCGAACATCCTTCGATCATCCCGATTGGTTGCCATGCACGCGTAGCATACCGCCTCAGTGCAACCGCACCGACAGAATTGGCGGAATTCCGTCGAATTCGGGAATACCTGGTGGGTTCCGCCGGTGTCGGCTGCCGCCGCCGTTCCGTTGACAGCATGAGGGCGCTTCATATACTGCCCGCGGGTTTGGAGTGCAAAACCGACTTTCGCTAATGTCGTCGACAGAGCGACGGGCAACTGTGCCGGTGCGGTCTGCGGCTGCGCCGCCGAACAGGAGCGGATCGGGGGAAGGGTAGCGCAATAAAGACGATCAGACGGCAGTCCGACCCCTTCTGCACAACGATCCGACACCATCCCGAGTGGAAATACCCGCCGTTTGAAACGCGGGGTATCAAGAGGAGACGGCCATGTCCAAGTTTTGGCGCAATACACGCATAGGCGCGATCGCATTCGTTTTTGCCGCAGCGTCCGTCCCGGCCCAGGCCGAGACGATCGTCGCGTCGCATTACGGCTTCCTGTTCAATACCGCGCCGATCGCAGTCGCGATCGAACGGGGCGAGTTCAAGAAGCGCGGCATCGACATCACCCAGGTGATCTCGTCGTCCGGCGGCGGCACCACGATGCGCAACCAGATCGCCTCTGGCTCCGGCTACGGCGTTGTCGGGACGGCGGCCGTGCTCGCAGCATTCCGCGAAGGCCACGACGTCAAGATCGTCAGCGCCAACGTCATGACCCTGGCGGACCTGTTCTGGGTCTCCATGCCGGGCAGCGGCATCAAGTCGATCCACGATCTCAAGGGCAAGAAAGTCTCCTACACAAGGCCGCGCTCGACCAGCGAGACGCTCGCCAAGATGGCGGTCGCGGCAGCGGGCATCAAGCCGAACGAGATCGAGCTGGTTTCGCTGGGCAAGGTCGGCGCCGGGCTGGCTGCGCTGGAGCGCGGCGATGTCCAGGCCGCCCTCATCCTGGAGCCGATCTGGAGCGGCCGGAAAGGCAAGTATCAGATCGCCTTCGATCTGAGCAACCTGCCGCGCATGACCCAGACCGTCGGCGTGACGACCGCCGAATTCGCCAAGAAACAGCCGGAAAAGCTGCGCAACATCATCGCGGCGCGGCGGGCGGCCGTGGACTATCTCTACAGCGAACCGGTCAAGGCGGCGAAGCTGGTCTCCAAGGCCTATGGCAAGAAGGTCTCGGAAGAGGTCGCGATCAGCGCAGTCAAGAATATGGTCAAGATCAACTATTGGGGCCGCGGTAAGTTCGATCTCCCGGCGCTCAATGCCATGCTTGACGGATTGCGCGACCAGGGTGCCTGGAAGGGCCCAATCAACTGGAAGGATATTCTGGACGATTCGTTCCTGCCGGACGACCAGAAAGGCATGTAACCCGGCTTTCGTAACCGGTTAGAGAAAGGCGGTGCCGCATCCCCGGCGCCGCCTTTCGCCATATCGGCTATCAATGTCACCCGAATCGCACGCCGAAACGAATTCCGAGGGGCCCGCTGCAGCAGCTGAGGCGGCCGTCACGCTCGACGCCGTGGAGCATGTCTATGGCGGTACCGTGCATGCGCTCGGCCCGATCGACCTGGCTCTGCGCCAGGGCGAATTCTTTGCGACCATCGGCCCGTCGGGCTGCGGCAAGACCACCATGATGGATATCGTCGCCGGGCTGACCGAACCGACCGGCGGCGAGGTCGTTTTCGAGGGCAGGCCGGTCCGCGGTTCGGTGCCGGAAGGCGTCGGCATCGTCTTCCAGGACGACGCCTCCTTTCCGTGGCTCACCGTGTTCGACAATATCGCCTTCGGTCTGCGCCGCCTGGGCATGGCCGGGGCCGAGGTCCGCGACCGGGTCGATTTCGCCATCGACTTCATGGGGCTCCAGGGTTTCGCGAAGGCGCGGCCGTCGGAACTGTCCGGCGGCATGCGCCAGCGCGTCTGCATCGCCCGCACCTTCGTCATGGAGCCGCGGCTGATCCTGCTCGACGAGCCTTTCGGCTCGCTCGACCAGCAGACCCGCATCCTGATGGGCGACGAACTGCTGCGCCTGTGGCGCGAGACCGGCGCCACCGTGCTGCTGATCACCCATTCGCTCGACGAGGCGGCCCTGCTGTCGGACCGCATCGGCGTCATGTCGGCCCGGCCCGGCGTCTTCATCGAGGTCGTGGAAACCGGCTGGCCGGTCGACCGCGACAGCCGCATGGCCTCCAAGGACGAATTCGGCCAGGTCACCACCCATCTCTGGGAGCTGCTGCGCGGCGAATCCATGAAGGCGATGGGAGACGACGGCCCGTGAGGCGGAGTTCGACCAACATCCGGATCGGGCTGCTCGTCTCGGCGGTCCTTCTGCTGGAGATCCTGTGCCAGGCCGGCGCGATCAGCCCGCTGCAGCTCACCGCGCCCTCGCGCATGGCGACGACGCTGGCCGGCCTGATGGGCGAGGCCGGTTTCTGGCAGCAGACTACCAAGACCATCCGCAACATCTTCATCGCGATCATCCTGGCGACGGTCCTGGGATTCCTGATCGGGCTTATCCTCTACCGGTTGCCGCGCCTGCGCCGGGCGATGGAGCCGGTCATCGCCAGCTATTACGCGCTGCCCTTCTTCGTGCTCTACCCGCTGGCCATCGTCGTCGTCGGGATGAACGATTTCTCGATCATCCTGATGGGCTTCGCCTACGCGCTGGTCGCCATGATCACCAACACGCTGAGCGGGCTGGACCGGATCCCGCCGGTGCTGGCCAAGACGGGCCGGAGCTTCCGGATGGGCCGGCTGGAGACGGCGGTGAAAATCCAGCTGCCGGCGGCGGCGCCCTATATTTTCACCGGCATCAAGCTGGTTCTCGGCTACGGTATGGCCGGGGTGATCGGGTCGGAGTTCATCCTGTCCAATTCCGGCCTCGGTTTCTCCATCGCCTTCGCCTACGACGGCTTCGAGAGCGAGAAGATGTACGGGCTTCTGCTCTTCGTCATTCTCCTCGTCACCATCCTGCTGACCGGCGTCCATGTCTTTGAGCGCCGCTCGCAATTCACCGCCGGATCGGCCTGGACGGTCTCGACCGCGAAGAAGATCACGATCGAAGGCGGGGCATTGAGCAAGACGTTCGACGCCTGCATCGTGATCGTCGCCCTGCTCGCGATCTGGCAGTTCCTACACTATCTGGTCGGCAGCGAGGCACTGACCTCGCCGCGCGAAACCCTGGCGCGGGCGGAGATCATGTTCGCGACCGCCCGCTTCTGGGAACACGCCGAGGAGACGCTGCGGGCCCTCGGCGTCGCACTGGTCATCGCCATCGTGGGCGGCGCGCTGATCGGCATGATCCTCGGCCTCAACCGGCGCGCCGGCGAAATTTTCGCGCCCATGTTCGTCGCGCTCCAGGCGACGCCCAAGGTCACGCTCTATCCGGTCATGCTGCTGTTCTTCGGCCTCGGCTTCGCGGCCAAGGTCGCCTTCGGCGCGATCCACGGCATCATTCCGATGACGCTGATCACCTACAACGCGGTGCGCTCGATCAATCCGGCGCTGCTCCGGACGGCGAAGAGCATGCGGATGGGCCCGCTGCAGACCTTCCCGCTGATCTACGTTCCCGCCACGATCCCGGAACTCGTGACCGCGACGCGGCTCAGCTTCTCGATCACGTTCCTCGGCGTCATGATCGGCGAGATGTTCGCCTCGGTACGCGGCCTTGGCCACCTGATCATGGGCGGGATCGAGGTCAACGACGTCTCGATGATGATCGCGATCACCGCGCTGATCGGCGTCTTCGCCGTCTCGATCAACGGTTTCCTGCTGGTCCTCGACAACCGCCTGCACCGGCGATGACCGCCGACGGTAAGGCCGCGGCATCGCTTCCGCCACGGTGAGCGGCCGGCCCAAACTGATCTATTTCGCCGAGCGCCGGCCGGAGATGAGCCGCGAGGCGTTCCGGGCACGCTGGCGCGAACACGCCCGGCTCGGCATGTCCATGCCGCGCTGGCGCAACATCCACCGCTATGTGCAGTGCGACGCCGTCGCGCTGCCGGGCCTGCGCATGCCGACGATCCCGTGCGACGGCGTGGCGGCGGTCTGGTACAGGGACGAGGAACACCGCCTGAACCACATCGCCGACCGCAGCGCCGGGCCGGTCCTCAAGCGCGACGAACGGGAAACCTTCGCCCGCCCGGTCCGCGCCTTCGCCGTCCTCACCGAAGAACATCCGCTTGTCCCGTTCGGCGGCGAACGGCGGAAACTGTTTCTGAAGGTCCGGCGCAACCCGAAGGTCGGTCCCGGCGAATTCCGCGAATGGTGGCGCGAGACGTTCGGGACGGCGTTCGCAAGACTGCTGTCGGAAGCAGGCGCGGGCCAGGGCTATGCGCAGAACCATGCGCGCCGAACGGACGATAATTCACCGGAACCGCTCTGCGATTGCGTCGACGAGATTGCGTCGGCGGAAGCCATGCGTGTCGACGCGCTCTTGGCGGGCCCGATTCGGGAAACTCCGGATTTCCCGGAACATGTCCGCGGTCTGGAGGGCGTCTGGACGGAGGAAACGGTCCTCCACCCGGCGCCGTGATCCGGCGGTCACCAATAAGCCGCCAGGTCCGCACGCTCGAAAGGGCGGATTTCCGCGGTCCGGCCGGTCCGGACTTTCTCGGGCCATTCCGGATCCGCCAGGATGGCCCGGCCGACGGCGGCAAGATCGAAATCGCGCCGGGCCAGCGCCTCGACGACCGGCTCGACGTCGGCGTATTTCGCGGCAATATCCACCTTGTCCCGGAAGACTTTGGACTGGTGGGGCCGGTCGAGTCCGATGCTGCCGACGGCAATCGCCGGCTTGCCGGACAAATGCCGGGTCCACGCTGCGAGGCTGCGCGTATCGCCCTCGAACGCCGGTTCCCAGAAGCGCCGGGTGCTGACGTCGAACCAGTCGACGCCGGCGGCGACCAGCCGGTCCAGCAGTATCCCGAGTTCTGCCGGCGACCCGGCGATGCGGGCGTCGTAGTCGGTCATCTTCCATTGCGAGAAGCGAAAGACGATGGGGAAGCCGGGGCCGACGGCGTCGCGAATCCGCGCGACGACGAGGCAGGCGAGCCGGCTGCGATTTTCCATCCCGCCGCCGTAGCGGTCGCTCCGGCGGTTGGATTCGGGCCAGAAGAACTGGTCCATGAGGTAGCCGTGGGCGCCGTGCAGCGCGACGCCGCCGCAGCCCATCTCGCGCGCCGTGCGGGCGCACCGGGCGTAGGAGTCCGCGATTTCTTCGCAGTCCCGCTCCGACATCGCCTTCACGACGGCCTTGCCGTCCTCAACGATCTCGCGCGGCCCGTAACCCGGCACGGCCGGATCGTCCGCCATGCCGAGGCGCCTGACCTCGCCGACATGCCACAGTTGCGGGACGAAGAGCGCGCCGGCGCCGCGGACCTCCGCCAGGACGCGCTCCCATCCGCGCAGCGCCTCGCGCCCGAAAAAATGCGGGATGTTGTTGTAGGCGTTGCCCTCGTGGGCCTGGGCGGACGGATGGTCGATGAAGGCGCCCTCGCTGAAGATCAGGCCGGCGCCGCCTTCGCCGCGCCGCCGGTAGTAGGCGGCAACCTCTTCGTTCGGCACGCCGCCCGGCGAGCGCTTGCGCGTCATCGGCGCCATGACGATCCGGTTGCGGAGCGTCGCCGGGCCGAACGGCTGCGGTTCGAACAGCCTGTCGGCGGACGCGCTCACGACGCCCGGTCCGGCGTAACGGAACGCTTCGACGGAGGGAGCCCATGAAGATCGGGTTTGTCGGGCTCGGCCTGATGGGCCGCCCCATGGCGCGCCGCCTGGTCGAGGCGGGCCACGAGGTCCATGTTTTCAGCGCCAGCGCCGAAGCGGTCGATGCCCTGGTTGCGCAAGGGGCCGTGGCCGGGGAATCGGCCGCCGGCGTGGCCGGCCGCGTCGAGGCGTTCTGCGCCTGCCGGGTGACGCCCGACCAGTCGCGCGCCGTCTTCACCGGCCCGGACGGCGTGCTCGCCGCCGGCTCCGTGCCGCCGCTGTGCATCGACTTCGCAACCATTGACCCGATGGCGTCCCGCGAGATCGGCCGGGCGCTCGAAGCCGCCGGCGCAAGCTACATCGACGCGCCGGTCAGCGGCGGGCCCCATGCCGCTGCGTCGGGCGCGCTCACCATCATCGCCGGCGGGGAAAAGGCGGCGGTCGCGGCCGCCGGGCCGCTGTTCGACAGTCTCGCCAGGCGGACCTTTCATGTCGGCGGAACCGGCGCCGGCGTGACGGCAAAGCTGTGCAACAACCTGATCACGATCACCAGCCATGCGCTGATCGCCGAGGCCATGGTGCTCGGCGCGAAAGCCGGTATCGACGCCGATGCGCTCTACGAAGTCCTGTCGCAGAGTTCTGCCTACAGCCGGACGCTCGAGCGCGTCGTTCCCGGCCATTTCCTGCCGCGCGATTTCAGGGCGGCGGCTTCGATCGAGACCATCAGGAAAGACCTCCAGGGCGCGCTCGACCTGGCGGCGGCCGAAGGCATCCGGCTGGCGCTCGGAGAAACCGCCATGACACTCTTCGCCGACGCCGCCGCCCGCGGCCATGCCGGCGACGACATCGCCTCGGTCATCCTGCCGATGGAGGACGCCGCCGGTGTCCGGGTGGGCCGGACCGGCCGATAATTCCGGATCGGCTTGCAGGAGGGCGCAGGATTGAACGGTCGGCACGATGGGCAGGCTTCACAATTGCGGCGCCGATCAATAGCATGCGCACCCGTTCATTCAAGACGGCCGGGACAGGATGCGGGCGGATGGCGGGCGCCGGCCGCCGGAAGCGATAAGCCCGAACCCTCGAATGACAACGGGAGAGGTCAACATGCCGGATGACGTGGGTTGCCCGTTCTCGGCCGGCACGGCGCCTCCCGCCTTTCCGTTCGCGCGCGACCGGCAGTTCGACCTGCCCGGGGAATACGCCCTTGCCCGGGAGACCTGCCCGATTGCACCCGTTACCCTGTGGAACGGCCAGAGCGCCTGGCTGCTGACCCGCTACGAGCATTATCAGAAGGTCCTGCTCGACGAGCGCTTCAGCGGCGCATTCGCCCGCGAGGACTTCCCCACCGTCACCGAAGCGCGCCGCGCCATCGACAAGCTGGAACGCGCCTTCGTCGGAATGGACAACCCGCGCCACGATCATTTCCGGCGCATGTTCACCCGGGAATTCACGACCAAGCGGATGCTTGCCCTGAAGCCGCAGATCGAACGGCTGACCGACGGGCTGCTCGACGCAATGGCGGAAAAGGGTCCGCCCAGGGATCTGGTGGCGGACCTCGCCGTCGAACTGCCGGCCCTGGTGATGTGCGAGCTGTTCGGCTCGCCCTACGAGGATCACACCTACATTCTGAAATGCGCCGCCGGGCGGCACGGCCTGTCCCAATCGGCCGACGAAGCGGCGCAGTCGGCCAATGACCTGGTCGAATACTGCCGGCAGCTGATCGCTGCGAAGGAGCGGCAACCCGCCGACGACATGCTCGGCCGCGTGATCCGGGACCATGTCCTGCCCGGCGACCTGAGCCGCGAGGACCTGGCCAACATCTGCTCGATGATCCTGCGCGCCGGCCACGATACGACGACCAACATGATCGCGCTGGGAGTCGTTCTGCTGCTGGAGCACCCGGACCAGCTCGCCGCCTTCAAGGCCGATCCGTCGCTCACGGAATCGGCGGTCGAGGAACTGCTGCGCTTCCTGTCGCCGGTCCAGTTTGCGCCGCGCCGCGTCGCGCTGGAGGATGTCGAGGTCGCCGGCGTGACGATCCGCAAGGGCGACGGGGTGTTCGCGCTGTCGCCTTCGGTCAACCGCGACCCGGACCAGTTTCCGGATCCGGACCGGTTCGACATCACCCGCCGGGCAACCCACCACATGTCCTTCGGCTACGGCATTCACCGCTGCCTCGGCCAGGGGCTGGCGCGGGTCGAGTTGCAGGTCGTTTTCCGCAAGCTCTTCGAGCGGTTCCCGGACCTGCGGACTGCAGAGCCGCTGCACCGGCTGGCCTTCAAATACGATTCGCAGATCTACGGCCTCTACGAACTGCCGGTGGTCTGGCAGGCGCGGCCGGTTTGACACGCCGGCCGGCCCGGCCATAATCCCGCTCGACCGGACCGGGGCCGGCGGTCGCGACCTGAGGGAGAAACAGCAATGAACTTGCACGGAGCAACCGGCGTCCGCGAGGCGGACCTGCCCTGGGTCGATATCGGCGTGCGGCCCGGCTACAACCAGCGCTACCAAGGCTTTTTTGACAAGAGCCGGCGGATCGCCGCGCGGATCGGCAGCCTATATGCCGAGCCCTACTATCATTCGCCGCGCCACCGGCACACCTTCCAGCAGGTGCGCTATGTGCTGTCCGGCAAGATGAAATACGGCAGCGAGGTCTACGGGCCCGGCGACTGTCTCTACATCCCGGAGGGCGCCTATTACGGCCCGGTCAAGCCGATCGGCAACGGCGAGCAGCTCCATTTCGCCGACATCCAGTTCGAAGGCCCGTCCGGCATCCCCTATCCGGAACCGGAAGAGGTGGTCGACGCCCAGCGCCGGCTCGCCGAGACCGGCACCTTCGAGGAAGGCGTCTACACCTTCCCGAACGGCCGCAAGCGCGACGCCTACGAGGCGATTCTGGAGGAGCTGACCGGAGAACGGATCGAATATCCGGCGCCCCGGCTCAACAGCTATGTCGTGCTGCGTTCGACCGGTATGCCCTGGCGCGCGCATTCCGGCCTGCCCGGCGTCGAGGCCAGGGACCTGGCCTACTTCTTCGAATGCGGACCGAACATCAAGATGGCGCGCATCGCGGCAGGCGCGGCCCTGCCCGGGGCAGTGCCCGAAGGCCACCGTGCGGTGTTCCTGCTCGACGGCGATCTTTCTTTCGCCGGCGCGGACTTCGATACGCTGTCCTATTTCGTCCTGCCGGGCGGCGAGGACCATCCGCCCCTCGAGGCGGTGACGGACGCCACGCTGCTGATCGTCGGCTGGGGCCCGAATGGCGAGAAGGTGCCGTTCGACCTGTTCTGAGGGCCATTGCACCGGAAAGCCGCCCCGCCGTGCGCATCGCCAATCTCGTTCACCGGCAGGACGCCCGCCGGAGTCTCGCCCTGGTCGACGCCGCCGGCGGCCTGTTCGCTATCCCGGACGCTGCCAATGCCGTCGGTGCAGGGCTGCCGCCGGACCTGGCCGATCCCGTCGGGTACCGTTGGCTTGCTCCCGAAGGGCTGGCCCGCCTGGCCGAAATCGGGGAGCGTATCGGCGATGCCGGGCTCGCGCCGGCCGATCCGGCCGAATGGCGTTTCGGCCCGCCGGTCCCGCGGCCGGGCAAGATCATCGCCGCGGGGCGCAACTATATGGACCATGTCCGCGAGGGCCAGGAAATTTGGGCGAAGCGCGGCCGGAAGGTGGAAATTCCGAAATTCCCCACCGCGTTCGCGAAATTCCCGTCCAGCCTGACCGGACCGTACGACCCGCTGTGCATACCCGATGGGGTCGACGATCTCGACTACGAGATCGAACTCGCCGTCGTTATCGGTTCTCCGGCGCTGAACGTGACCGCCGAACGGGCGCTCGACCATGTCGCCGGCTATGCCATCTGCAACGACGCCGGCGCGCGCGGCATCCAGCGGCGTGAGATGGAAGCCCAGATCGGCATCGTGCTGGCCAAGAATTTTCCCGGTTTCGCGCCGATGGGGCCGTGGCTGACGACGGCCGATGCGGTCGGCGATCCGCAGGCGTTGCAGCTTACGCTGGAAGTCGACGGCGAGGTCCGGCAGGACGCGAACACCGCGGACATGATGTTCCCGGTCGCCGAGCTGATCGCCTGGTGGTCGCGCACCGGGCTGGAAACCGGTGACATCCTGATCACCGGCACCCCATCCGGTGTCGCGCTGGCGCGGGACGAACCCGAGAAATATTATCTGCGCTCTGGCCAGACCGTCGTCGCCCGCATCGAGAAACTCGGAGAACTGCGCAATCCGGTGATGTAGGGCTCCCTACCCTTCCTCCACCCTTATGGCATTGGCAGGGCATTGGCGCGCGGCCTGGCGCGCGGAATCCCAAAGCGCTTCCTCCGGCGTGTCGGTCAGCAATACGACGATGCCGTCGTCCTCGTCCTGGTCGAACACTTCCGGCGCGGTAAAAACGCATTCGCCCGAACCGACGCACTTGTCCCGGTCGACGATGATCTTCAGGCGTCGCGCCATCGGCACCTCCCCGTCCTACCGGTCGCCGTTCGCCAACAGGCCGCCGTCGACCGCCAGGGTCTGGCCGGTAATGTAGCCCGCCCGGCCCGACAGGAGAAAGGCCACGGCCTCGGCGACCTCGGCCGGCTCGGCGAAGCGGCCGAGCGGGATGCTGCGCCGCAAGCGCTCCGGATCGACCAGCCCCCGTTCGATATTCTGCCGGATCATGCGGGTGTCGACGATGCCCGGCGCGACCGCGTTGACCCTGACGCCATCGGCCGCCCATTCGATGGCGAGCGTTCGGGTCAACGCTTCGATGCCGGCCTTGGCGGCGCCATAAGGCGCGCGGCGCGGCCGGCCGATCCGCGCGCCGATGGAGGAAAAGTTGACCACCGCGCCGCGAGCCCGGCGGAGCGACGGATAAAAGGCGCGGCAGGCCCGGATGACGCCGCCCAGATGGACGTCCAGCAGGCCCTGCCAGGTCCGATCGTCGATCTCGCTCACAGCCCCGTGGCGGTTATAGCCGGCGGCGTTCACCAGCCCATGCACCGACCCGCCGCCCATCTTCTCCACTTCCGCCGCCAACCGATCCATCGATGCGCTATCGGCGACATCCGTTTGGATATAGTGCAGGCCGTTCCCGGCATTGTCCGGCTTGTCCGGGTTGCCGGGTTCGCTCGCTTCCGGCGAATCGAGGTCGGCGACGACGACCCGCCAGCCGTCGCGCAGCAAACACCGTCCGGCGGCCAGCCCGATTCCCCGCGCACCGCCGATCACGACACCCAGGTTCCGATCCGATTCCGATGACGCCATAAGAATTTACCTGCAACTTCCGTCTGCCGTGGAAAGCAGCACGGCAGACCCTTTTTACGCGCACAACGATCATACTTGTGACGAATTCAGTCACTTGTGACGAATTCGGTCAGCCGAAAAGGCTGCTTTTTTCATCGATTGTCGGGCATCGATGTTCGTCGGCACCCGGGCGCGACCCGAACCTGCGGCTTTCAGATAGCGAACGGGCAGATAGCGAACGGGCAGATAGCGAACGGGCAGATAGCGAACGGGCGGCGGCGACGGCCGTGTTCGCGGTCGCGACGATCTTTTTTAGCCGGTCCCCTTTTGCGTCCGGCAATAGCAGGACGCCCATATGGGAAGGTCCGTTCTTGCCAGGGCCGTCGTCAGCTTCTGCCCGAGCATCCGCGCCTCGTTCGAGTCGCCGTTTCTCTTCACGCACTCCAGCAGCCCGTGCAGCGCCCAGACATTGTCGGGGTGCCGGCTGCATCGGGCGATGTCGCCGGTGTAACCGAGGTCCGCCCGGTAGACGGCCTCGGCCTCTTCGAACCGGTCCTGCTGCACCAAAAGCGCGCCCAGCGCGTGGCGCGGCGGGTGCATCCAGGCCCAGGGTTCCGTGAAATTGAGATTGTCGTCGTATTCGACCGCCCGGCGCAGCGCGTCGAACGCGGCGTCGTAGTTCCGTTTGCGGTATTCCAGTTCCCCGTCCAGCATCGCCCTGCCGACCTGCAGGATGTCCCGGACGGTGTTGCTGAGGAACACGGCATCTTCGGGAACGGTCTCGAAATACGCCTCGAATCCTGCTTTCTCCGTTTCCGCGCGTTCGATCTCGTCAAGCGCGGCGTAGGCCACGCCCCTGCCGTACCGATGCATCGCGACGCGCATAAAAGCCTGCCCGGCGCCATCCGGGAGCCGGTCTTCGATCAGCGCGCGCCACTTGCCGAAGCGGACCCAGACATGGGTCCGCATGGCGGAATAGCCGTCCAGGATGCTGGCCATGAAGGGGGGGCTGGAGGCGATCAGCTCCGGTGTCGCCGTCTCGCAGATCCGGCCGGCGGCGGCGATCGCCGTCTCGTACTGGCCGAGGAACATGGCCGCATACATGAGCAGATGCAGGTTGTGACACCGCGCCGTCGTATAGAAGTTATCCGGACCGGCATAGCGCAGGTACTTGTCGTCGGCCCGGACGGCGCGCCGGTTCTGCTCGACCGCCTGCGCATAGTCGCCGCACAGAATATCGATATGCGCCGACATATGCTCGATATGGCCGGCGTCCGCCACGAGCCCGCGCAGCAGGTCGGCGGCGCGCAGGGCGCGTTCCGGAGACGCGGACATCTCCATGAGATGGATGTAGATGTGAAGGATGCCCGGATGCGGCACTCCGGAACTTTCGATCTCCTTCAGCGCCGTCTCCAGAACGACGACCGCTTCCCCGGTCAGGGCGTCGGGCTTCGGCTCGCCGGTCCTGAGGTCCCACAATTGCCGCGGCGTGCAGGTTATCGCCGCTTCCGCAAAGAGCGCGGCAATATCCGGGTCGTGCGGGAAGGCGGCGTGCACCTTCCGCATTTCGCCGGTGAATTCGCGGTGCCACCGGTCCAGGACGCGAGGGTCGGATTCGTCGCGCGACCGGTACCGGGCCGCAACCGCTTCGATCAGGGCGCGTTCGTCGGGCCTGCCGTTGCCGGCCCGCTCCAGCGCGCGGCGCGCCTCGGCCGCCGCGTCGTGGCACAGGGGCAGGGTTTCGGCGATTTCCCGCGCGCTGTAGCGGATCCACGGCCGGTTGTAGAACGGCCCGCCGGCGTAGGCGATGCCCCACCAGGCCATCGCGCAGTCCGGGTCGCGCTGGAGCGCCGCGCGAAAACAGGCCAGGGCCTCTTCATGGTTGTAGGCATAGGTCCAGTTCAGGCCGAAATCGAACCAGGCCTGGGCCTCGGGCGATGCGGTCGAGATCTTCCTCGTCCAGGCGCCGAGGGCAAAATCGTAATCCCGGGGATCTTTCCGGAGTCCGGTTCCGGAACGGTCTTCACTCATGGCTCGATACCCGTCGCCACGACAATGCTGCCGGAGACGATAGTCCGGCGAGAGGTGCCCGGCAAAGACCGCCGAACGGCTGACAGGATACAGCCGCAGTCGGCCCTGACACTATCGGGGACACTATCGGGGACACTATCGGGGACACTATCGGACTCCTCGACACCGGCTGCCCGAGGGTCGTCATCTTCCCGGCGTCAGTCGACTTGCGTAGTCGACCGTAAAGCGCGCATAGCCGTCGCTGGTCGTCTTGAGATGCTCCCTGACGAGCCGGTGCAGATCCGGAAGCCGGAAGAACGGCACCATCGGCAGCGTATGGTGCTCGATATGATAGGGCATGTTCCAGGTCACGAAGCGGACAATACGGTTGGTGAAAACCGTGCGCGAATTCTCGAACATGTCCTCGACTGCCGGACAAAGACCGTGTTCGGCGAGGTGATAAAGCCTGAGAAACGGAAAGCCGACGACCAGCGGCACAAGCCAGATCCAGACCAGTAGCGGCGATGCCCAGACCGAAAAAACAAGGGCCGCCGCATAAATCCCGATCGAAATTCGCGCCTCCGTCCTGAGCTGCCCGAAGGCGTTTTCCGGCACGAATTCGTCGAAGGCCCTGCCGCGCGCGTTCGAAAACAGAAGAAGCACCTTGTTCTTCCAGTAAAGCGGCGCCAGCGCGAAGACGACGTATTGACGGACGGTCTTCGGCTTCGGTTTGCCGACCAGTTCCGGGTCGCGTTCCGGGTCGTTCGTGAACCGGTGATGGGAGAAGTGAAAGTATCTGAACCACTGAAAGGGCTGCAGGATCAGCAGCCCGGAGAGCCGGCCGCACCATTCGTTGATCCATTTCGTCCTGAACGGGGTCGTGTGCACGCATTCATGCTCGAGATTGAAAAGAAACGCCAACAGGATGCCGAGCGGGACCATCAGCAGGGGCCATCCCGGTACGCGAAGGGCGATGGGGATCGCAAAGGCGAGCATCAACAGGATGTAGACAGCCAGATGGCGCAGGCCGGGACCGTCCTTCTGTTCGGCGAGCGCCTTGCGGTCGGCCCTGGACAGCGATCTCAGAAACATTCTGTGGTCCATCGCCATGCGCCTCACATGGTCCGCGGCAGCCAGAGCGCAATGGCCGGGAACAGGATGACGAGGGTGAGCCGGACGAAATCGGCGCACAGGAACGAGACGATCCCGCGGAAAATGGTGCCGAGCGGAATGTCCCGCCGGACACCGTGCATGACGAAGACGTTGATGCCGATCGGCGGGGTGATCATGCCGATCTCGATCACCATGATCATCACGATCCCCCACCAGATCGGATCGTAGCCCAGCCCGTCCGTCACCAGCGGAAACACGAAGGGGAGGGTGATGACCATGGCGGCGACGGAATCGAAGATGGCGCCGAGCGCGATGTAGATGCCGGCCAGCACGAAAATGATGGCGAGCGCCGGCAGGCCGAGGCCGACGACCCAGTCGACCAGCGCGGCCGGCATCCTGGTGATCGTAATCAGGTTAGAAAATATGTGGGCCCCGATGATGATCGTATAGAGGAGGCCGACATTGCCGGCCGTTTCGCCGATGGTCCGAAAGAAAGAGTCCCGGTTCAGCGTGCCGCGGGCGACCGCGAATCCGAAGGCGATGAGCGTCCCCGCCGCCGCCGCTTCGATAACCGTGAACACCCCGCCATAGAGCCCGACGGTCATGATGAGGATGATCGTGACGATGCCCCAGCTGTTTGCCGCCGTCCTGGCGGTCTGGGCCCAGGTCTGCCTGGGGCCGGCCGGCGCGAGCGACGGGTTACGCCGGACGACGATCTGAATGGCGACGAAGTAGATCGCGATCGTCAGCAGGCCGGGCACGACGCCCGCAATGAAGAGCGTGACGACGAACTGCTCGGTCAGAAACGCATAGATCAGCATGATCGACGACGGCGGGATCAGGGATCCCAGGGTGCCGCCGGCGGCGATCGAGCCGGCGCCCAGGCTTTGCGCATAGCCCCGCCGCTCCATTTCCGGCAGCGCGATCCGCGCCATCGTCGCCGTCGTCGCGATCGACGAGCCGCAGGCCGCGCCGAAGCCGCCGCAGCCGGCCACCGTCGCCATCGCCAGCCCGCCGCGGCGATGCCCGAACAGCGAATTGGCGAGATGGTACAGGTCGCTCGCAAGCCCCGAGACTCCCGCGAACGACCCCATCAGGAGAAACATCGGAATGATGATCAATGCCGGACTGGAGATCGCGCTCGCGGTTTCCGACCCGAACATCGAGATTGCGGCAAGCGGGTCTCCCGTCATGATCGCAAACCCGACGACCCCGGCGATTGCCATCGCGATTCCGACCGGGACGTGCACCGCAATCAGCGTCAGCATGCCGAGGAACGACAGCAAACCGATGGTGATGGGATCGACTATCGCCGGGTTTCCTCGACCATATCCGGGATTTCGGATTCCGAGCCCGCCAGGGGCCGGCCGCGCCTGAAGTCCCTGAACACGCCGGCGACGACCAGCGCCTGGACCGGCAGGCAGAAGGCCAGCAGCGCGGTCGAAACGACCCAGCTCGGCCAGACCGGAATCTTGAGAAGCCAGGTATACTGCCCGTGCTCGACCAGCTTTGCCGTATAGCGCCCGACTTCCCAGACGATTCCGGCCATGACAAGCAGGGCGGCGACCTGGCCGAACAGTTCCACCAGCTGCCCGGCCCGGGGAGTCAGCCACCGCCCCAGGAAGCGGATGGAAATGTTCTGCAGGGTTGCGAGCGTTACCGGAAAACAGGACGCGACGATGACGGGCGTCAGGATTTCCAGAAGGTCGTTCAGGCCGTAAATCGGCGCATTGAAGACCGTTCGCGTCAGCGCGTCGGCCAGAATGGCGGCGGACATCGACAGTAGGCAGACCAGCCCGAGGACCGCCGAATAATTCCCGGCGGTCCCGATCAGTCGAATCATTCGCCGGCCCCCATACCCTGCTCGCAAATTTCAGGGCGCCGGGCGGGGCAGGTCAGGCGTCACTTGGCGCCGCGCGCCGCCTCGATGGCGGCCAGCACCTCCCTGTAAAGATTGACGCCCTTGGCATTGGCCTTGTCGTGCTTCGCGACGATGGGCGCGAGCAGTTCCCGGGCCTTCGCAACGGTCGCCTGATCCCATTTATGGATCGTGTGGCCGCCGCCGGACCGGAGCTTCTTCACCGCACCGTCGCGCTGACTGTCGAGACCCTCTCCGAGGATACGGGTCAGCCATTCGCCGGAATACTTGTCGAAGGCCGCTTTCGCCTTGGCCGGCAGTTTCTCGTAGGTGTCGCGGCGCATCGGGAAGATCACCGCGACCGATCCGAGCTTCAGGTCGAAATTGTGATGCTGTGCGGCGTCGGCGATGCGAAACGTGTAGACGTTGCTTGCCGACATCAGCGTCCCGTCGATCACGCCGCGGCTGATGTTCGGGGCGATCCCCGGGGCGGGAATGTTGCCGACCGGAACGGCGCCGAGCCGCGACACGATCTCGCTCTGGATCGGACCGGCCGCCCGCAGCCGCAGTCCGGCCAGATCCTTGATCGACCTGATGGGTTTGGTCGCCGAAACGCCGTACGGACCGGAAATGATGACCCCGACGAGCATCAGGTCGTCGAAATCCGAAAGCAGACCCTTTTCGTACAGCTTCCAGGCCGCCAGCCCGGCCTCGGCATTGTTCTTCACCAGGAACGGGAGTTCGAAGATCGACAGTTCCGGAAAGCGCCCCGGCGAGTAGGCAACGACGACCTCGGCGATGTCCGCGACCTTGTTTTCGACCATGGACAGCTGCTGGACCGGGCCCTTGCCCAGGGTGCCGCCGGCGTAGAGCTCGATCTTGAGCGTACCGCCGGACGCTTTCTCCACCGCCTTTGCAAACGCCGGAACCGCCACTGCATTGTTCGTGCTCTTCGGCGAAACGAAGCTCGCCCAGCGCAACGTTGTCACCTTGTCTTCGGCAAATGCGGCCGGCGACACAGCAGCGCCCGCCATCGCCGCGACGCCGAACGCCAACGCCGTGAATTTCAGCCTGTACATTTTTCCCTCCCGATCGGTTGGACAGATTCCTGTTTCCAAAGGATTTCTCCGTGACCTCCGCGTCTGTTTCCGTGAAATAGCATATACACGAATAGCGTAGCCGTGGCAGCCGCAGACGCGGCCGGGCGGAGTCCGCCGATCCGCCGCTGGCCCGACGAACCGGCGGCGAGTCTCGTGCATTACGCCGGCCGTTCGTATCCCTTTGCGGTCGCTTCCCGGTTCCAGCGCTCGGTCGCCTCGTAGAATCCGGCTTCCGGCAGGACAAATCTCCTTATGGCCAGATCGTCGAGGATTTTCCGCGCAGCCGGCTTCAGATGGACCCGCACCGCCGCGCGCCGCAATTTTTCGAGTTCGCCTTCCAGTATTCCCGCCGACGCGACGAAGGGCGGAATCGGCGCAGGCTCGGTTACCGCGATCGTGCGCAGCCTCGCCGCAAGTTCCGGCCGATGGCGTTCGAGCAGCATATGGAAATAGCCGTCCACGGGACCGACATCGATCTCGTCGTCGAGCAGCGCATCGACAATTCCCATCGGCGACATGTATGAGCCGCGGCTCTCGGAAAACAGGGGTTTGCCCGTTTTCAGGAAATGCGGCAGCAGCATTCGTCTCGGCGCATTGTAGCCCGAATGCGAATGTTCGGTGGTCCAGCCGATCCGGCGCCCGAACAGCTCCTCGAGCGTAGCCGCCGCCTCGTCGCGCCGCACGACCATGTCGGTCCAGTAGAGCGGCCGGTCCCCGCAATAGGGATGATCGGGAACCGGCGCGGCGACCAGACCGGGCTGCGGTTTCGCGCGCCAGAACGGCCAGCCGCACATCTGCACGAGGCCCATGTCGGGGCGGTTCCACAGGTCCGCCATGGGCGCCGGAGCGGCATGGTCCAATATTTCGAGGGAAACCCCGGAATCGTCCGAGATGTGCGTCACCAGTTCGTTCCAGAGCCGGCGGCACCGCTCTCCCACCCCATACATTCTGGTATTGGCAATCAGCTGCATCACGCGACCGCCGAGGCCGGAGAAATTCCCGGGATTCGCCACTCTAGTCCGATCTCCCGGATGGATCAATTCGACCGGGCGACGGGTGACGTGCGAGTTCGTGTATCGGCGCCGGGAGTGAGAAACCGGTCACAGGGGTGACACTATGGACCGGTTACATGGGTAACAGGGTTTTCGGTTCGTTTCGCATCCGGGCGGCCCGGCCGGGCCATCATCGGGAAGAGCGGGGACCGCCGGCCCCCTTCACGTCGGCAGGTAGCGCGGCAGGACGGCCCAGCCGTCCCGGGCGGCGCCGCTCGCCATGAGGCCATCTATCTCCTCGTCCGAATGCCCCGCCCCGGCAAGCACTTCTGCGGTGTGGGCGCCGGGCGGGGGCGCCGGGTCGAGATGCCGGACGGCCGCCGCTTCGGGGCGCACCCAGGTCGGCAGGGGCAGGGTCGTGGGATGGCCGGAGGGATGCGGGCCTCGGCGCAGGGTTATGGAGCCGCTGCTCATCCAGTTGGAGCGCCCGTCCGCTGCCTCCGCCGCGTCCACCGTGCGGTCGGCGCGGATGTCGGCGAGCGTCCGGAGCGCAGCCGCCCCGGCGCCCGGCAGCTCCGCGAGCCGGGCATGGATCTCCGCGGTCGGAAGCCTGCGCACGGCATCCGCGATCGCATCCGCCGAGCCGTCCGCCGCCCCGAGCGCCCCCCCAAGCGCTTCGGCGAGCCGGGCGGCGTCGCCGGGGCGGCAGCCGATCCAGGCCCAGCCGTCGGCCGTCTCGTAGAGGCGCTGTTCGGGGCCTTCGCCCGTCGCCTGCTGACCGGACGGCTCCGCGCCCGGGCCGATGCCGTCCCAGGCGACCATGTGGGGGAACTGGACCAGTTGCGCGGCCATCGCGAGCGAGGTGCGGACATAGCTGCCGCCCTGCCCGCGCTGCCGGGCCAGCAGCGCCTGGGCGATGCCGGCCGCCGTCGAGAAGCCGGTGATATAGTCGACGCAGGAGGCGATGGCGTGCATGACCGGCTTGTCCGGCCCGTCGCCGTACCGCGCCATGATTCCGGTCGCCGCCTGGAGCACGGGATCGAAGGACGGATCGTCGTCCCAGGGGCCGGGCGCCATTCCCGTCCACCCGCCAATCTGGGCGGAGACAATGGCGGGGTTGATCGCGGCAAGCTGATCGTGCGCGATGCCGAGGGACCGGGCGGACCGGTCGAGAAAGTTGTGCAGGACGACGTCCGCGCCCGCGACCAGCCGCGCAAGGACGGCTTTCCCGGCATCGGACTTGAGGTCGAGCACCGCGGCGCGCTTGCCCTGGTTGACGTCGACACCGAACCACATGGTCGCGTACGGCCCGGCCTGGGGCGCCGGCGGATCGATCCGGATGACGTCCGCGCCGTGTTCGGCAAGGGTGCGGCCGGCGGCGGGGCCGGCGACGATGTTCGAGAAATCGAGTACCCGGACGCCTTCGAGCATTCCTTGCGACGGTAAATCTGCGTCCGCGTCAGGCCCCGTGCCCGCGGGGTCCGGCCGTTCCATCGGCGGGGCCAGCCAGGCGAAATCTTCCGCGGCGGCCCTGCCCGCCCGGAGCCCCGGCGAGCGGACCGCCGCGTTCTCGATCGACAGGAACCGCCCCGGCTGGCGCACCGGGCCCCGGACCGGATCGTCGAGGTCGGCGGTGATCCCGGCCTCCAGGACGGCCGGGTCGGCCAGCCATTCGGCGCTCGTCCGGACCATCGACGCCGGCACGTTGGCGGCCCGCATTGTCGCCTCCCATTCCGCCGCCGGGCGGGTCTTCACCGCCTCCGCGATGAGTCCGATCAGCCGCTTGCGCCACGCCGGGGTCAGGCTCGCCGCCTTGTTCACATTATTGCCGGCGTCGTGCTCCGTGTAGGGGGTCTCGCTCACCATCCCCTCGGCAATGACCCGGTCGTAGACGCCGATGGCCTGGAGGAAGGCGCGGTTCTGGTAGACGTGGTCGGGGGCGCAGACGAAGAGGATCCGCCCGTCCGCGCATTCGTAGAAGTTGATCGTCGGGTTGGCGTGGCCCCGGACATACTCCGCGATCCCGGCGACATGGTCTTCGCTCATGCCGCCGCGCAGGTCGCGCAGCGCGGGAAACACGAGATCCAGCACCGCGTTGTCGATCGGCGGGAAGTTGTAGCGCGCGGGCTGGCCCTCGATCTTGCAGGTGAGCAGCGCCATGGCCGCCATCACGCAATCGGCCAGCGGCACCTCGATATGCTGGCCGCGGCCGGTGCGCTGCCGCCGGTAGAGCCCGAGCGAGGCGGCGAGGCTGCCGAGCACGCCGCCATAGGCCGACGCCATGGGGATCGCCGTGTAGACCGGCCTGCCGAGCAGGGCGCCGAGGGGGCTGATGTCGGAATAGACGCCGACGGCGGCGCAGACGGTCCCCTCCCAGGCCGGGACGTCGCGCATCGGATCGCCCGCGGCAAAGCCGGGCAGGGAGATATGGACGAGGCCGCTGCCTTCGCCGCCGAGCGCGGCGTAGTCGAGCCCGAGCGCGGCGGCGGCGCCGGGGCGCATATTCTCGATCGCAACGTCCACCTCCGCGGCCCGGTCGCGGCAGAGGCGCTGCGCCGCTTCGTTCTTGAGGTCGAGCTCGACCAGGCGCTTGCCGCGGTCGAGCAGCGGGTCGACGGCGTGGCTTTCGCGGCCGGGCCGGACGATCTCGACCACGTCCGCCCCCTGGTCGGCCAGCAGCATGGCGGCCACCCGGCCGGGCCAGCGCGTGCCGAGATTGAGGACGCGAACGCCCGCCAGCGGCGCCGCGCGATCCGGTGCATCGGTGGTCATGTACGCCCTCCTCCCCCGAAATCGGCGAAACCTGCGGCGGAGTCCGCTTCTGCAGGCCGCCGGCGGGTCCGAACCCGTGTAGGGGAGGGTTTGAAACCCTCCCCTACGATCTCTCTGCCCGAACCGAAATCCGGGCCGATCAGCAGTGTTCCGTCCCCTACCCCTGCTTCGGCGCGGGCTGCGGTTTTTCCTCGACCGGGCCGCCGGCCTTCTTCCAGCCCGTGAAACCGCCGTCGATATGGGCGACGTTGGTCAGGCCCATCTCCAGCATCGCCTTGCCGGCGAGCGCGCTGCGCCAGCCCGCGGCGCAGTAGAACACCAGTTTCCTGTCCGTCGCGAAGACCTCGCGGTGATAGGGGCTGTCCGGATCGACCCAGAATTCGAGCATGCCGCGCGGCGCGTGGACCGCGCTAGGCACCGTGCCCTCGCGCCACAGTTCGCGGATGTCGCGGATGTCGACGAGCTGAATCGAGTCGTCGCCGAAGCGGGCGATGGCGTCCTCGACCGTCCAGGTCTCGACCCGGGCGTAGGCTTCCTCGACCAGGGCCTTGATGCCTTTCGTCACCGGCATGGCTGGGTTCCTTCGTTGCTGGCTGTTTGCGGGATTCGGTCGCTGAATATTCGCCGGCCATCATGGCGCGGCCCGGCGCGCGGTCAACCGGATGAAGGCCGCGGCCTGCATTGCCTTTCGCCGCGGCGGAGCAACCGAATGGCCCGAAGCACGGCGCCGGCTCAAGCCAATGAAGGCAGACCTTCGGACGCCGCTGCCGCGTTCAGGCGCCGGTCCAGACTCGCCAGCGCACAGCCTTCGCGGATCGCAAGCGCCAGATAACTCGCATCGTAGGCGCTCAGGCGGTGGGCGCGCGCCAGCGCCATGACCTCCCGGTCGTCGGTTTCGGCCGGACAGACGATGGGAAGACGGCGCAACCGCGCCATGGAAGCGTCGGCGTGACCGCCATCGATCCGCCCCCGGCGCTCGGCCGACAACAAAAGGTTGCGCAACTCGTGCCAGAAGACGGCGGGCACCTTCGCCGTCTCCGCGCCCAACCGGTCCAGCGCAAGCTCGGCCAGCGCTGCGTCCTCGTCCGGCAGCAGCCAGGTGGCCGCCACCGAGGCGTCAGAGACGAACGCCATCAGTGCGCGTGTCCCTCGTGACGCCAGGACAGGATCTCGGCCGTCGTCACCGCCTTCTGCTTCGCCCGCTCCTGGCGCAGCGTCGCGCTGAGCGCGGCATGTTCGCCGGCGTCGGCGATTCGCGTCACATGCGCGACCGGTTTCGCGCCGCGGCAGATCACCAGGTCCTCGCCGGCCTCCACTGCTGCCAGGAGCGCGGAAAGGTGGGTCTTCGCCTCTCCGATCTTCACATGTCGGGTCATGGTGTCTCCGATTCTTGCCCGGCCCGGTTGCAAACGGCGCCGCGGACCTCCGGCTCAACGTGGGAGATTAACTCCGGCAAGGACTTGGTCAAGCGGTTGGTCGGATACCGGGATCGCCGGATTCCCGTCGCGTACCGCCGTTGAAAGGCGCCGCGGCGGTCCGCAGTCAAGGGCCTGCGGGCCCCTACCCCGCCGCGCGGATGATTTCGCCGAAGGCCTGCGCGTCCAGGCTGGCGCCGCCGACCAGCAGGCCGCCGACCCCGTCGGCCGCCAGGATCTCGGCGGCGTTGTCCGGGCTGACCGAGCCGCCGTACAGGATGGGGCTCCCTTCGCAGTCGCGCTCCATCGCTTCGAGCACGCCGCTGAGGATATCGTGCATCCTGGCAATGTCCTCGACCGTGGCCGCCTTGCCGGTGCCGATCGCCCAGACCGGCTCGTAGGCGAGCATCATCGGCCCATCGGCGTACGGGACCGATCCGAAGACCTGGTCGACGACCGCATCGTCGCCCAGTCCCCGTATGCGTTGCGCCCGGGTCTCGCCGACGCAGACGATCGGGATCAGCCCGGCGCGGAACGCGGCTTTGGCCTTTTCGTAAACGGTCTCGCTGGTTTCGCGGCGGCCGTGGCGGCGTTCCGAATGGCCGAGGATGACGTAGCGGCAGCCGAGATCGGCCAGCATGGCGGCGCTTATGCAACTGGTATGGGCGCCCGCTTCGGCCTCGTGGCAATCCTGCCCGCCGAGCGCGACCGGCGATCCGGCGAGCGCGCCGGCAACCGCGTCGAGCGCGGTGAAGGGCGGGAAGACCGCGACCTCGCAGGAGTCGGACGCCGCGGCGGCGGCAGCGGCCGATTCCGCCAGCGCGACGGCCTCGGCGCGCAGGCCGTTCATCTTCCAGTTGCCGGCGATCAGCGGCTTGGTTTTTGTCATCTCGCGACCGGATTTAGCAGGGGCAGCCCGCGCATGCCAGACTCCGGATCGGCCGGCGCCGCCCGCGTGTCCGCCCGCACGGCCGATAAGCCGCCCCGCCGTGCCGAATTGGGCCGTGCCGAATTGGGCCGTGCCGAATTGGGCCGCGCCGAATTGCATCGCGCGGATGTGAACGGGTCCGCTTGCCAGCGCTGCGGTCGCATCCCTACATTGCCGGCAGACCCGGCGCAGCCGCCCCATCCCTTCCGGGCGCGCCCGCGCACAACAACCGGACCCGGCGATTATGCTGCAAGACATCCGCAGGGGCGCCCGATCCTGGCTCGGCATCGTTCTCGCCTGCATCCTGATTCCGCCCTTCGCCATCGTCGGCGTGGAATATGTCTTCCGCGACGGCTTCAACCGCGCCGAAGCGGTGATCACGGTCGGCCAGCAGGAAGTCCTCGGCCGCGAGTACGAGCGCGCCTTCCGCCAGCGGCTGGACGCGCTGAACCGGCGCAGCGGCGCCAGCGTCGACTACCGGACGGCGAAGTCCATGGGCGTCGTCGATATCGTCGCCGAGAGCTTCGTGAGCGAGGCCCTGTTCCGGCAGGCGACCCGCGACGAAGGCATCCTGGTCGGCGATCCGGTGGTCCGGGAAGCCGTGCGGGCGATGGATGCGTTCAAGGGCGTGGACGGCAGGTTCGATCCGCAGCTCTACCGGCGCGGCCTCGAATCCGCGCAGATGAGCGAGCCGGAATTTCTCGACGCGCAACGGACCGAACTCGCCGCGCAATATCTCTCCGAGAGCATCGGTGGCCTCGAGACCGCGCCGGCAGCGATCGTCGACACCATCGACCGGTATCGCAACGAGAAGCGCCGCGCCACCTTCTTCACCCTGCGCGCCAGTTCGGTGACGGAACTGCCGAAGCCGACGGCGGCCCAGCTTGCGGAATTCTACGACAGGCACAAGGCGCGCTACACGCGGCCGGCCAACCGCACGGTCTCCGCCCTGATCGTCCTGCCGGAGGACGTGTTCGACCGGATCCCGGTCGCCGACAGCGAAATCCTGGCCGCCTATCAGCGGGACAAGACGAAATACACGAGCCCCGAGAAGCGCACGCTGCGGCAGCTCCTGTTCACGACCGAAGCCGACGCCGGGCAGGTCGCCATGGCGATGGCCGGCGGCAAGAGCTTCGACACGGTGGCGAAAGAGGTCGTCGGGCAGACGCCGCTCAGCCTGGGCACGGTAACGGCCGCCGATCTGCCGCTTCCCGAAATCGCGCAAGCCGCCTTCGCCCGGAGACAGGGCGAGATCACGGAGCCGGTCAAATCGGCGCTCGGCTGGCATGTCATCGTCGTCGACAAGGTCGAGCCGGCGAAGATGACGCCGATCGAGGGCATACGGGCCGACATCGAGGAGGCGATCAAGCGGCGGCGCGCCGGCGACATCCTAGACCGGCTGCGCGAAGACGCCGACGACGGGCTGGGCGCCGATCTGCCGCTCGACAGGATCGCCGGACAGGTCGGGGTGAAACTGCAGCGCATCCCGGCCATCGACAGCCGCGGGCGCAACGCCGCCGGCGAGGCGATCGGCGGCCTGCCGGACGACCCGCGCTTCCTCCAGCGCATCTTCGAGCAGGAGGTCGGACGCGACGACCGCGACGTCATCGAACGGAAGGACGGCGCCTTTTTCATCGTCCAGATCGACAAGATCGCAGCGAGCCGGATCCCGTCGCTGAGCGAAGTCGAGAAACGGGTCGCGCAGGACTGGACCGCCGACGCCCGCACCGGCGCCCTGAAAGTTCGGGCCGACGCGCTGGCGCAGCAGATCCGGGCCGGCCGGAGCATCGAGGCCGTCGCGAAAGAGGCCGGCGCAAGCATCAAGAACAGTTCGCCGCTCAACCGCTACGGTACGACCGGCGATCCCGGCGTTTCCGGCCAGTTGCGCGACGCCCTGTTCAGGGCGGAGGCCAGCGGTGCGGCGGTGGCCGAGCCCGGCGTCAGCGGCTATTCGGTCGCCGTCCTCGCAGCGGTCGAAAACGGCGGCGACGCCACGCAGAATCGCAAGGCGATCCTCGACAACGTGAAAGCGTCGATCGGGCGGGAACTGCTCGAACAGTACGGCGCCCTGCTGCGCCGGACCTATCCGGTCAACATCGACCGGGCCGGCATCGACCGGCTGTTCTCGCGCGCGGCCCAGCGGCAACAGGGCTCCTAGGGCAAACGGCGCGGCGCGTTCGAACCGGGCTGGCAAGATGGCCGATCCAGCGCAGGACTTCACGCATCTCGACGCGCAGGGCGCGGCGCGCATGGTCGATGTCGGCGGCAAGGCGGTGACGCAACGCCGGGCCGTCGCGCGCGGCAGCGTGCGCATGGCGCCGGCTACGCTGGAGAAGATCGAGGCCAGCGCCATCGCCAAGGGCGACGTGCTGGCGACCGCCCGGCTCGCTGGCATCATGGCGGCCAAGCGGACCGCCGAGCTGATCCCGCTGTGCCATCCGCTACCCGTGACCAGCGTGTCCGTCGACCTCTCGACCGACCGGGCGGCCGGCACGCTGGAGATCGCCGCCACGGTGGCCTGCACGGGGCGGACCGGCGTCGAGATGGAAGCGCTGACCGCCGTCTCCGTCGCCGCGCTCACCGTCTACGACATGTGCAAGGCGATCGACCGCGGCATGACCATCGGCGACATCCGGCTGGAGGAGAAGTCCGGCGGCCGCTCCGGCGACTGGTCGCGCGGATCCCCATGATTCCGGTGGCCGAAGCCCGGTCGCGGATCGTCGGCCGGTTCGCGCCGCTGCCCGCCGAGATCGTGCCGCTCTCCGCCGCCGCCGGGCGCGTGCTGGCGCAGGACGTCCCGGCGCGCCTGACCCAGCCGCCGCTGGCGGTCTCCGCGATGGACGGCTACGCCGTGCGGGCGGCCGATACACAGGCCCCGGGCGCGCGCCTGCGCGTGGTCGGCGAAGCGCCGGCCGGCCGGCCGTTCGGCGGCGACGTCGGGCCCGGCGAGACGGTGCGCATCTTCACCGGCGGGCCGGTGCCGGCGGGCGCCGATGCGATTCTGATCCAGGAAAACGCCGGACGGGAGGGCGACAGCGTCATCGTCGCCGAACCGGTTTCCGAGGGGCGCTATATCCGTCCGGCCGGCCTCGATTTCGCCGCCAGCGAGGTGCTGCTGCCCGCCGGCCGGCTCCTCCGCCCGCGCGATATCGGCCTCGCCGCCGCGGTGAATGCGCCCTGGCTGCCGGTGGTGCGCAGGCCGGTCGTGGCGATCCTTGCGACCGGCGACGAAATCGTGCTGCCCGGCGATCCGGTGGAACCGGGCCAGATCGTCAGTTCCAACAGCTGGGCGCTGGCCGCCTTCGTCGAGCGGAACGGCGGCACGGCGCAGAATCTCGGCATCGCCGGCGACGACCCCGCCGCGCTGCAGGACGCCGTCCGGGGCATGGACCGGGTCGACCTGCTGGTGACGACCGGCGGCGCCTCGGTCGGCGAGCACGACCTGATCCAGGCGGCGCTCGGCGAGATCGGCCTCAGGGTCGATTTCTGGAAGATCGCCATGCGTCCCGGCAAGCCGCTGATTTTCGGCGCGCTCGAACGGAACGGCGAAAAGACGCCTTTCCTCGGCCTGCCGGGGAACCCGGTGTCGGCGCTGGTCTGCGCCCTCATGTTCATGGCGCCGGTGCTGCAACGCATGCTCGGCCGGCCGGCGGACGGCCCGCCGACCGAAACGGCGATCCTGGGCGCCGACCTCGCGGCCAACGACGAGCGGGAGGACTATCTGCGCGCCACCCTGTCAGCGGACGCCGCCGGCCGGCCGGTCGCGACGCCGTTCGCCAAGCAGGACAGCTCGATGCTCTCGCGCCTGGCCGCGGCCGATGCGCTGATCGTCCGCCCACCCCACGCGCCGCCTGCGTCGGCCGGCGACAGCGTCAATATTATTCCGTTGTCGAAAGACCTGGCCGTGATTTGACCGCCGTCTCAAAGAATACTTGACCGGCTTTTCGAACCAAAGTAGAACAACGTTCAAGTTTTTATTTTGTTCCGTGACATCGGGTGACCAGGCTTCACGGAACCCGCGACGCAGAGAGGTCGACATGCTTACGCGCAAGCAGCACGAATTGCTCATCTACATCAACGACTACATCGCCGAGAGCGGCGTATCGCCGAGCTTCGACGAGATGAAGGACGCGCTGAACCTGCGTTCGAAATCCGGCATCCACCGGCTGATCACCGGGCTCGAGGAGCGCGGCTTCCTGCGCCGCCTGCCCCACCGGGCGCGCGCGCTGGAGGTCATGCGCATGCCGGAGACCGCCGCGGTCGGCACCACGCCGGGCACGCCGGCGCGCAACAGCAAGTTCTCGCCCAACGTGATCGACGGCGGGCGCGGCAACCTGCTCGCCGGCCGGGCGATCGAGGCGGCGAACGACGCCACGGCCCTGCCGCTTTACGGCCGGATTGCCGCCGGCACGCCGATCGAGGCGCTGCGCGACACATCGAACACCGTCGCCGTGCCGCCCAGCATGCTCGGCCGGGGCGAGCATTACGCGCTTGAAGTCGACGGCGACTCGATGGTCGAGGCCGGCATCATGGACGGCGACACGGTGGTCATCCAGCGCTGCGAAAAGGCCGACAACGGCACGATCGTCGTCGCCCTGGTCGACCAGGAGGAAGTGACGCTGAAACGCCTGCGCCAGCGCGGCAACTCGATCGCCCTGGAGCCGGCCAACAAGAAATACGAAACCCGCATCTTCCACCCGGACCAGGTGCGCATCCAGGGCCGCCTGATCGGCCTGATCCGGCAGTTTTAGGAGTCTGTGGCGTTGGCGATGGCCTGAATTTCGCCTGCGCCGGGCCCTAAGGCCGTTCGGGCGCTGCGCCGGTATCGGAAACGCGCGCGGCGACCTCTTCGGTCACCCGGATCAGCGCCTCAACGAGATTCGTGTCGATTTCGGAGGCGCCCTCATATTCGGCGATGTTCCGTTTGCGGTGCGCCTGGTCGAGCACCCGCCATTTTTCGTTCGGAAAGTCGAGGGTGTGGCGAAGGCATTGAAACACCAGATACCGGTTGTTCGAACGATAGCCGGCCATACGCAACGCTGCCAGGGACAGGGCGTGGGCGGCGTTGTAGGCCAGATCGAACCGCGACTCGAGGTTGAGGTCCGCGTTTTTCGCATCCCGGAGCCGCGCAAATCCCGAACGGATCAGCCCCGAAATTTCGCCCGGCATCGCCGCTTCCGCCTTGAGGCCGCCGGTTCGCACCAGATTGTCGAGATGCTCATTGGCCATCGAGGCTTCCTGCAAGAACGACGGGGCGGCTTTCGAGCACCCGGGTCAAGAATCCGGCTCTGGCCGCGCGCCGGCGGCCGAATTCCTCTGCCGTGTAGAGGGTGGGACCGATGCGCCGGCCAAGCAGATTTTCGGCCGGCGCCAGAGCAGCGTAGACATCCTCCAGGGTCAACCGATCGGACACCAGCAGGAGATCGATGTCGCTCGAAGCCGTATCGGTCTGCCGGGCGACCGATCCGTGGAGCAAAGCCAGGGTGAGTTCGCCCGACAGCGGCTCCAGCGCGCCACGAACGATTTCCTCGATCCCGACGGTCTTGCGCACGATGCCGCAAATCTCGTGAAACAACGGAGAATCGGGGTTCGCCCGGTAGTATTTTCGGTTGCCGACCCGGGACACGACGGCGAGGCCGCTGCCGGCGAGCCGGGCGAGTTCGCGCTGCACGGCGCCGTGACCCGAACCGGCCAGGGCGATGATTTCGTTAACGAAGAAACTGCGGTCCGGCTGGCCGAACAGCAGACCGAGTACGCGCTGCTGGGTCGCGGTGAACAGCGCGCCGGCGAGGGCCGAAACGCCCGGATTGCCGGCACCGCGGTTCCGGTGCGGCGCAACCGTATCCGGATACTCAAGTTCTATACCCATATCAGGGATAATAGTACCCGAGAAAGGTACTTTCAAGCCGACTCCCGTCGCACCGGCGGCAAAATGACGAGGCGGGATCGGCCGGGCGCCGCTTCGCCGGCGCCGGTTAGCCCCTACAATGCCGCTCCACAGGCACGGCCGCGAAGGATGACCGATCCTCCATGACCGCCATCGTCGACGATACCAGCCCCTTCTGGGCCTATCGCCCGAATGCGGTGCAGCGCCGTCTGTATCGTTTTACGGCGGACGTTTACCGGTACGGCTGGATCGGCAAGCGGATTTTCGGGCGTCTGCGCTGGCTCGACCGGGCGCTCGCGTCGGGCGGAATCGCGGATGTCGAGCGCTTCGGCCTGCGCTGGCGCCTCTATCGTACGGGCAACGTCTCGGACAGCCGCCTGCTCCTGCGCCCCGACAGCTTCGATCCGGTCGAGACGAACCTGCTCTTGCAGCGGGCGCGGCCGGGCTTCGCTTTCGTCGATGTCGGGGCCAACTGCGGCTTCTACGCACTCCGGGTCGCGGCGGCCGGCGGCCGGGTCGTCGCCATAGAGCCGCATCCGGAGATGGTCCGCCGGCTGCAGTTCAATGCCGCGCTGAACCCGGATTCCCCGCTGCGACTCCTGCAATGCGCCGTCGGCGACCGGACGGGAGAGATCCGCCTTGCCGAGGATTCGCGCAATCTCGGCCGGACGCGGATCGACGATGCCGGCACGGTTGCCGTTGAGATGCGTCCGCTGCTGGACATTCTCGGGGACGAAGGGCTGGACCGGCTCGGCGCCCTGAAGGTCGACGTCGAGGGCTTCGAGGACCGGGTGCTCGTGCCCTTTCTCAGGGACGCGCCCGAAGCGCTCCTGCCCGGGACGATCGTCGCCGAGCACACCTGGAGCGATCACTGGACGGAGGACTGGCGGCAGATCGCCGGCGAGCGCGGCTATCGCGAATGGGCGCGCACGCCGACCGGCAACGTCATCCTGATCCGGGATCCGTGAGGGTCAGAGAAGCGGTCCGGCCACCCGACCGGCGCGGACGATTTGCAGGGGGGGTTGAAACCCGCCCCTACGGCGTCGGGACAACCGTCAACCCGATCTACCCCGCAAGCGCCGCTTCCACCTTTGGGCGCAGTTCGGCGGCGTGGGCATCCATGATGTCCAGGTAGGACGGCTCGACATGGTCGGCGAGGCCGGCGAAGTTGGGCCGGGCCTGCACCGCGTCGTACCAGGCCGCGAGCGCCGGGCGCCGGTCCCAAAGCCAGGACAGGTTGAGATGGTCGAGCCGCACGACATAGGGGGTGAGCCCCGAATCGGCGAGGGAATAGGCGTCGCCGGCGAGCCACGGCCCGCCCGCCGCCAGCGTCATCTCCATCCGTTGAAGCGCACTGTCGTAGACGCGCACGGCGGCGGCGGCCGGCGGCCAGTCCATGCCCATCTCGATGCCCATGCGCTTGCGCTCGCGGCGCGCCGGATCCGGTGTCTGCGCCAGGTTCGCTTCCAGCTCTTCCGGCGTGAGCGCGAGAAACTGGTAGCGGAAGGCAAGCGCGTTCGAGACCGCGCCGCAGGCGGCGTGCAACCCCCGGTCCGGCTCGCTGGCCCAGCGCCGCATCGCCGCCCGCTCCGCCGGGTCGGCCGGGCGCAGCGGCGGCTCGGGAAAGGCCTCGTCGAGATATTCGCAGATCAGAGTCGATTCGAAGAATGGAAAGCCGTTATGCACCAGAGTCGGCACAACGCCCAGCGGGTTGAGCGCCATGTAGGCGGGCGCGAACTGGTCGCCCTTGCGCAGGTTGTAGTGATGCTCGACCGGCGCCAGCCCCTTTTCGCGCAGCACCAGCCGGACCTTGGCCGAGCACACGCTCATGTTGTTGTGGTGCAGTTCTAGCATCGCGTCACCGCCCGATCCGCCGCAGACAGCCCGCCCCGCGGCCTCAGACCGGCAGGCCGGCCGCGCGCAGCTTCTCGCCGAATTCCGCGCGCCATTCCTCGGCCGGCCGGAAGGTCGGTGAGTCGCCGTAGGCCGACCGGGTCCGGTCGTGGATCTCGTCGTCGCTCATCGACAGATCGAGCGGCTCGATCAGCGGCTGTTCGACATACCAGGGCGAATCGACGAAGACCTCGATGCGGTTGCCCTCCGGGTCGCGGAAATAGAGCGACCAGGCGTTGCCGTGGTTGATCGGGTCGATCTGACTGACCTCGGACTCGTCCTCGAGGATGTCCGCCATGTCGCGCAGGTCCTGGAGCGAACCGGCGCGCAGCGCGACCTGGTTGACGACCCGCGCCTCCGGGCCGCCGGTGCGGCCTTCGGCCAGGATGATCTGGTGATGCTCCTTCGGGTCGCGGCTCAGGAACACGATGGGCGCGCCGCGCGCGATGCCGCGGTCAGTCGCCACGAAGCCGAGCACGCGGGTGTAGAAGGCCTCCATCTTCGGCAGGTCGTGAACGTAGAAGCCGACATGGCTGAAGCTGAGATTGGCGGGGGGCCCGGGAATTGATTGGGGCATGGTCCGGCTCCTCGATTGCCGCGGCCAGTGTAGCGGGCGGGTGCGCCCGATCAAATGCTGATTCCGCAGCGGCGATCTGCTATCGGTCGCTGCATCCCCGTTCAACGACCGCGAGACCGCGCCGATGACCGCCCTGCCCGCCGGCCTGCCCGACACGATGACTGCGATCGAGATAACCGAGCATGGCGGACCGGAGGTGCTGAAGCCCGCTCGCCGGCCTGTTCCCGCGCCGGGCGACGGCGAGGTTCTGATCAGGACCGCCGCGGCGGGCGTGAACCGGCCGGACCTGGCGCAGCGCGCCGGCAGCTATCCGCCGCCGCCCGGCGCGTCGGACCTGCCCGGCCTAGAGGTCGCCGGGGAAATCGCCGCATTGGGAGACGGGGCGGCGGGAGTCGCCGTCGGCGACCGTGTGTGCGCCCTCGCCCCCGGCGGCGGCTATGCCGAATATTGCGCCCTGCCGGCGGCGCATTGCCTGCCGGTTCCCCGAAGCTACGACATGGTGCGGGCGGCGGCGCTGCCGGAGACCTTCTTCACCGTCTGGACCAACGTCTTCATGCGCGGCCGGCTGCAATCCGGCGAAACCCTGCTGGTCCACGGCGGCGCCAGCGGCATCGGCACCACGGCGATCCAAGTCGCCGCGGCGCGCGGCGCGACGGTGCTCGCGACCGCCGGCACGGTCGACAAATGCGCCGCCTGCGAGGAGCTGGGCGCGGCGCGCGCGATCAACTACCGCAACGAGGACTTCGTCGATATCGTCAACGACATGACCGGCGGCCGGGGCGCCGACGTTATCCTGGACATGGTTGCGGGCCCCTATGTCCCGCGCAACCAGAAGTGCCTTGCCCTGGATGGGCGGCTGGTCACGATCGCCCTGCTCGGCGGCGCGAAGGCCGAGGTGAATTTCGGCCTGCTGATGATGAAACGGCAGACCTTCACCGGCTCGACGCTGCGGCCGCAATCGGTCGGGGCCAAGGCGGCGATCGCAGACGGCCTGCGCGCGGACGTCTGGCCCCTGCTCGAGTCCGGGCGGATCGCGCCGGTCATCCAGGATACGTTCGACCTGAAGGACGCCGCCGCCGCCCACGCCGCGCTGGAGGCCGGGGACCATATCGGCAAGTTCGTGCTGACGGTGGCGTGAAGCGCCGTTCGATCCGCGCTCTCCGGAGCGCCGCTCAGGACGACGGGTCGATCCGGGTCAATCGTCCGACACCCTGAGCAGAACCTTGCCCATATTCTCACGATCCTCGAGCACCCGCTGCGCTTCCGCATAGTCCCCGAACGGCAGGACCCGGTCGATGGTCACCTTCAGCCAGCCTTCGAGAATGCCGTCGAAGAGTTCCCGCGCCTGCGTGCGGACCTCCTCGGCATTGCTGGTGAAATGTTCCAGGTGGCTGCGCGTGAGCAGGACCGAGCCGGCAGCGCCGAGCGCCAGCGGCTCGACGGCGTGAACCTGCCCGGAGACCGACCCGAACAGAATGCAGATGCCGCGCCTGCGGGCGCACTTGATGCTGTCGTGAATGGTCGCGATACCGACCGAATCCCAGACGATATCGACCCCCGCTCCGCCGGTTTCCTCTTTCACGATATCGAGGAAGGACTGATGCCGGTATTCGATCACGACGTCGGCGCCGAGGCTTCGCACGAAGGCGGCTTTCTCGGGGCTGCCGACGGTCGTGAACACCCGGGCGCCCTGGTGCTTGGCGAGCTGGATCAGGATATGCCCGACTCCCCCGGCCCCGGCATGAACCAGGCACGAACTTTCGGGGCCCAGGGTGGTGAACCCGTGGCACTGATAGTGGGCCGTCCCGCCCTGGAGCGGAACCGCCGCCGCCAGCTCCATGGAAACGCCGTCCGGCACCGGTGCGCAGCGCCAGGCCGGAACGGCAACGAATTCGGCATAGGCGCCGATGCCCTCCTGGAAGCAGACCCTGTCGCCGGGCCTGACGTCATCGACGCCCTCGCCGACCTCGCTCACCACGCCGGACGCTTCGAGCCCCAGGGTGAACGGGAATCTCGGCTCGTAGCTGATGCCCGAAGGCCCGGTCGGCCGGGCCTTGTAGACGCCGGTCCTGAGATAGATGTCCTTGAAATTGATGCCGACGTGCGAAACCCTGACGACGACCCAGCCCGGCGCCGCCGCGGGCACGGGCAGGTCGGCCATTTCCATAACCTCCGGACCGCCGAACCGATTGACGATAACCGCTTTCATGAGTGCCTCCACTGTGCAGCCGGACGGGCAATTTCCGGGTTCCGGGCCGGTTTGCAGTCTTTCTGAATTAACTGAAAATTACGATCGATACCGCAGGCCTAGATCAGATAATACAGACCGATGGCGAATAGAATGATCGCGACGTAAAGCTTCAGCAGCCTTTCGTTGATATAGCGGTTGAGCATTGGCCCCAGGAGCGACCCGATCATGATCCCGCTGCCTTCGATCCCGACCAGCCACCAGTCGATATGGACATGCATGGCGATGTAGGCGAGGACGCTGGCCATCAGCGGGACCATCAGGGCGACCAGCGCCGTACCGGCCACGAGGTACATCGGAAACAGCAGGATCGTCGCCATGAACGGTGTTACCAGGAAGCCGCCGCCGACGCCGACCGAGGCGCCGAGGAACGAGATACCGAAAGCGCCGGCGGCGACGCCCAGGGGCTTGAAGTCGAACTCCTCGCCGGCGAAGGCGATGCGCACCCGGTTCCAGGCGATCGACAGGGTCTTCGGCGCGTGGCCGGCCGGCGCGTGGCCGGACTCGGCATCGATCTGCGCCTGGCGCACCCGCTCCGAGGCAGCCTCGGCCTTGCGCGCCGCGCGCGACGGCGACCTGGTCCAGGCCTCGTACAACACCCGCGCCGCGACCAGAGCCACGAGGCCGCCGAATACGGGCCGGTAGTCGGCCATGTCGCCAAGATAGTTCTTCGAGAACCACGAACCCGCGATGGCGCCCAAAGGCGCACCGATTGCGAACGCAAGAGCGAGCGGCCAGACGATGCGTCTCTGGCGCTGATAGATGGGGACCGAGAAGATGCGGCTGATGAACTCGAGGATCTGATTGACGGCCTTGATCATGTTGGGATCGCCGATCCCGAGAACAGAAATATGACCGATGCCCGCGAGAATGCCGCCGCCGCCGCCGCCCATGGCCATGACAAATCCCGCGAACACCGACCATCCGAACGCGAGATAAGGATTGAATGCGAGGTCTTGCATGCGCCAGGTCCCCGGATCCTAACCGTCAACTATCTAGCATCGTTTGCTTCGCGTCTCCAAAACGGGTAGGTAGGGGCCGGGCACCGTGGCTCGGGGAGCATCCTTAAGAGGGTCGGGGAATTGCAGGTCCAATGCCGAACGACGCGCTCAAAAATCTGTTGCAGATGATCGAGGAAGAGAACGACCCAAACGTCTTGAAGCAACCCAAATATGCCCAGCTTGCCACGCATTTGTCGCACATGATCGAAGCGGGTATCTGGAAGCCGGGCGACAAGTTACCGTCGGAAGCCGACATGGCCGAGGTTTTGCCCGCAAGTCTCGGAACCATCCAAAAAGCCCTGAGCCGCCTGTATGACCAGGGCGCCATCATTCGCAAACATTACCGCGGCACTTTCGTAAACGGCCCGCAATCGCTTCTTGGCCCCTGGCATCTGAAATTCATGGACGACGACGGCAAGACGATCCTGCCGGTCCGCCAGGAAGTCGTCGGCATAGAGAGGGTCAAGGGCGAGCAGCCCTGGGCGGCTTTCCTGGGCGAAAGCCCGTTCTATGTCTGCATCAAGCGCGCCGTCGACGTGAACGACGAATTCCGCGCCGTCAGCCATTTCTTCGTCTCCGGCGACAAGTATGGCGATCTTCTCGACATGCCGGTCAGGGAACTCAGCGGCACCTACATCCGTGCAATCCTGAGGTCGAGGTTCGGAACGCCGACTCTGCGGCTCAGCGAAAGGGTTGCGTGCCAGGCGTTTCCCCGCGACGTATGCGAAAGCCTTTGCCTCCCCGAAGACTCGGTCGGCATGGTCTTTCATATCCAGAGCTACGGCTATCGGGACGGGCCGATTTCCTACCACCTCGTTTACCTGCCGCCCAACCGGCGGCTTCTGGTATTGGGCGAAAAGCAGGCATAGAGCCAAAAGAGGTCACAGGACGCCCCGGCGAATCCGTATACGATTTAACCGCGCACCGAATCCGGCCGGAGCGCCGCTTTCAGGTCCCGCATATCGTCGAGTGTCTCCAGCTTGTCGACGACATCGACGACCCGGTCGGCCCAGCGGGTATCGAAGCGTTCGGTCATCCGGCGGAACTTCGCTTCCAGCTCCGGCCCGGTCAAAGGATTGGTAATTTCGCCCTTGTGCGCCGTGAAACGGACATGGTGGCTTTGACCGTCCGTCGTCGTGACCTCGGCGCCGCCGGGCCATGACCGGCCGGTCAGCCGCTCCAGTTCCGGGCTGCGGACGATCCTCACTTTCTCCGATGCGAAACGAAGGATATCGGGATCTGTAAATTTCTCCTCTGACAATTGATCGAACCAATAGTCGCCGTCCATGGCCGTTGCTGCAGCGATATAGCGGAGGTTATTGAAGGCTTCCGTCGAATTTTTCGGTTCGCGGAATTCTTCATGGCCGTGAGCCGATACATAGGCAGACAACAAATCTATGCGGGCGATATCGCCGGCTTTCAATCGTTCCTTGCGCAGAATCTCAAGCAGCGAATCGATATTGGCATTGAAGGTTTTCTTTGCGGGATGGATACAAAAATCCACTTCCCGCGAGCGCCACACCGCGCCGAGACCGGCAGCCGCTTCTGCCAGATTATAGTTTGGAGAAACGATCCCCGATCCGAAACAAAGTCCGTCTTCATAAAGCCGGTATCCCGCAACGAACCCGGTCCGGGCGACATAGCCGTTTTCGATACCGCCGGCGACGGCCTTGCCGGCGAACAGCGATTTTCCCATATGGCCGCCCGACGGACGGTAGACCCCCGCCAGCTGCGTGCCGCCGAGCACCAGGGCCTGAACCATTCTGCCCGGATCCAGACCGAGCAGACGCGCCGTAGCCACCGAGGTGCCGATGGCGCCGAGCGCACCCGTCGCTTGCCAGCCCCTGCCGTCCGAATCGAAATATCCGCCGCGCCCGCTGACGTCGGTCGCCACCGCCGCCCGAAGGCAGACTTCCGTGCCGGCGACGCAGGCCGCAATCACATCGCGCCCGGAAAGCCCTTCTTTTTCGGCCACGGCGATCGCCGCCTGCGGCATCAGGTAGTTGGTGTGAACAGGATGCGCGTTGAAAGAGTCGCCGATGTTCGGCGCGTGCGCCGCCGTTCCGTTGACGAGCCCCGCTGTACGAACCGGGAGATCGATGCCGGTTCCCCAGACGCCGGCGTCCGGCGTTCCGGCACTGAGACTGCGGGCATAGTCGAGGATCAGGGCGCCGGTTTCGAACTCGAGGCCGCGCACCGCGCATCCGATGCCGTCCAGAATCGACCGCTTGGTGAATTCGACGACATTCGACGGTATGTCGCCATAGGCGAGACCGGCCGCCCACTCGGCAACCCGGGCGGTAACCGGACCGACGATTTCTTCGTCCAACATGGAAAAAAAGCGGGCGCGGCCCCAGGGACTGCCGCGCCCGGCCCGGATCTCAGTCGTCGGGTTTCAGATTGAACACGTCGATCAGGTTCCGAGAGAAGAACAGTTCCCTGTGTTCCGGGCTGATGTCCGGAAACTCGTTGAGGTAGCGTTCGACGCCGCTGATGCCGCTGGAATCCCAGTGCGGATAATCGCTGGTGTATCCCATGTTCCTGCCTTCCCAGAGAGCCATTGTCTCGGCCAGCAGGGGCTCGTCGTCCTCGAAGGCGCAGATGCAGACCTGGCGCTTGAAGTAATCGGACGGCAGCATGTCCAGGTTCAGTTCATGGGCCGGACGGGATTCCACATGCTCGTCCATGCGGCCGATGAAGTAGGGAACCCAGGTGACGCCGGCTTCGCACATCATGACGTTCAGCCTGGGATGGCGCTGCAGGACGCCGTAGCCGATGATAGCGATGAGCGCGCCGCACATTTCCAGCGGATGGGACGCCACATGCGCCATCCAGTAGACGTCGTACTTGTAGTCGGCGCTGTGGGTCGCGTTGTAGGTGCCGGTCGCCTCATGGAACAGGAGCGCCATGTTGTTGTCCGTCATGGCTTCCCATACGGGATCCCAGTCCTCGGTCCACCAGCGCACGTCCTGCATGACATTGGGCCGGAGCCACATGGCCGACGCGCCCAGTTCCTTGCACCGCTTGACCTCGGCGACGGCGCGCCCGGGCTCGAGCGGAATGGCGCCGCACCACAGGTGGCGCTTACCGACGCAATAGTCCTTGGCGGTCCAGTCGTTCAGCGCCCGCATGAGGGCGTATTGCAGGTCGATATCGACCACGTCCGGCAGGAAAAGGCCGCCCGTGGGAATCCACATGCCGATATCGACGCCGGTGATGTCCATGTCCTCGTCACGCTTGTCGAGGGCATGCTGGACGGCTTCGTCCCGCGTCAGGGATACGCCGCGCGGCCGGTAGTCCGAGTTGCCTTCCGGACGGCCCACGCCCCAGCCGTGCGGCTTCTGGTACATGCGCCCCTCGACAACAAACCGGATACCGCCGCCGTTATCGACCGCCACATACGGCGCCTGATCCTGGAAATCCTTGTCCAGATACTTGGTGAAGGCTTCCAGCGGCTCGATTAGATGGCGGTCGCCGTCAAAAACGAAAAAATCCTTACCCACCGTTTTCGACGATTGACGATATGAATCGGCAACCGCGTGGTAAAAATCATTCCCGTTCTGTTGTGCTGCTGTCTCGCCCATGACGACACCCGATCCGTATCCTCTGCACGATGCCGTGACCATCAAGGCATTTCCATGTGCTATATAGTACGGATTATCAAAAGTCCTTTCGCATGGCGAGTCAAGCATTAACGGCGGCGGAACGGCGCTCCATGCGGAACGGCCGGTTATCGACGAGGGTCTGAGCCATCGCGACCAAGAGCGCCGAAGGCTGGCCGACGAGCATTGCCGAGGCTGGCGCCGGACTGCGGTCGGGCGCCTTCAGCGTCTATGGGTTGACCCGGCATTTCCTGGAGGGAATCCACCGGCTGCAGCCTCAGCTCAACGCGTTGATCGCGGTCGACGACGATCTTGCCATCGCCGCAGCGGGAGCGTTGGACGCCGAACTGAAAAACGGCCTCGACCGGGGCGCGCTGCACGGCATTCCAATCGTCGTCAAGGACGATACGGACGTCGCCGGATATCCGACAATCGTCGGGTCCGCGCTGTACGGGGCCCGGGGTGCAGCGCGCATCGCCGAACGGGATGCGGCGGCGGTTGCGCGGCTGAAGGCGGCGGGCGCGGTCATCCTCGGCAAGGCCAACATGAACGAATTCGCCGCCGGCGGCAAAGGCGGCTTCAATCCCCACTTCGGGAATACCCGAAATCCCTGGTCGCTTCGCCATGACCCCGGCGGCTCGTCGAGCGGCACGGGCGCTGCGGTGGCGGCGCGGCTTTGCCTCGGCGGGACGGGCACCGATGCCGGCGGCTCCGTGCGCGGGCCGGCGTCGCGATGCGGCGTCGTCGGAATCCGGCCGACCTATGGGCGGGTCAGCAGCCGCGGGATATTTCCGAGGTGCTGGAGTTTCGGAACGGCAGGGCCGATTGCCGGCCGGGTTGCCGACGCCGCCGCGTTGCTGACGGCGATGGCCGGCCACGATCCCGGCGACCCGAATTCGCTCGACCTGCCGCAGGAGGATTTCGCGCGGGACCTGCACCGGGGAATCGACGGATTGCGTCTCGGCCTCGTCGACGGATTTTCGTTCGCAGAGCTCGATCCCGAAGTCGCCGAAGCCATTTCGGGCGCGGTTGCCGCTTTCGAAAGCCTGGGCGCGCAGGTCAGATTCGTCGGCGCGCCCCTCCTCAGCAGAACCCTCGATGCCGCCCGGCTGGCTGAAATCATTTTTCACGAGTTCGCCGAGGCGATTGCGGACGAGTACGACCGTGCCGACCCGTCCCTGTTCGGCGAGATCGTGCACCGGGATATCGCCAGGGCCCGCGAGGCGGTTCCGGGCCGCTACGACCGGCTCGTCGCCGAGCGGCGGCAGCACCGGCGCGCTGCCGCGGACCTTTTCGCCGATGTCGATTGCCTGCTGACGCCGGTATTTCCCGGCATGCATGCGGGCATTGACGACCCGCCGGACCTGTCAGGCGATCATCGCCGTTTCACCGTACCGGTAAGTTACCTCGGACTGCCCGGCATCGCCTTGCCGTGCGGCCTGAGCGCCGACCGCCTGCCGATCGGCATGCAGATCGTCGGCGACCGAAACGACGAAAGCCTGATCGTTCGGGTCGCCGCAGCCTTCGAATCAGCGTCGGGCCTGTTGGATGAACAACCGCCGATCCTATGGACCGGATCCGGCATCTGAAATCGGATTGCCAAACCGGTTCCGGGACAATTCGGTTACAAATTGCCCGAAACTACATTATAGTACGTAGTCCCTATTTTCTTCGGATCGGGATTTATTAGTCATGAATAGGATTTTACGGCGGGCAGACCTGATACCGCAGCAGATTGGCGTGCTGTACCACCCGGTCATTTTGAAACTTGAACTGCTCAGCCAGGGCTTGCGAATTTCACCGGCTGCCAGTGAGGAAATCGGAAAATCCCTCAAGATCGATCATGCGGTCGGCGCGGTCGGAAAACACGCCCTCGACATCATCCTGACACCGGGAAAGGTCTATGTCGGCCTGCCGCACGGCGCCGCCGTGAACGAGCATTTCGAGGACGGCACGCCTTTCACATTGGAGGTCGATGGCGACGGCCAGTTTTTCATCGGGAAGAAGCCGGCCCGGTTGAAAGAGGACGGTCGCTGGATTTGCATGGAGGAGGACGCCGAACCGGAACGGCTGATGAATTGCACCCTGCCGGCGACTCCCGGCTATTACGACAAGAAGACCTCGAACGGCCATTCCATGCGGTCGATCATGCCTCATGCGGGCGACTTCGGAGGTTCCACGATCTTTCCGCAATGCGTTTATTTCGGTCATTTCCTCAAGGAGTTCGAAGGCACCGAGTGCCGGTTTTGCGGGATCGACGAGAACCTGGAATCCGGACGGGATCCGTATCCGAAACGCATCGACGATTTCCTCGAAACCCTGGAAGAAGCCCGTAAACACCCCGGTTTCCGGCACGGCCCGGTTTTTGCCGGCGGCACGACGGCCGGACCGGACCGGGGCGCGAAGGTGCATGCCAAATTCCTCAGGCCGATCAAGGACGCGTTTCCGGACAACTGGCTGCGCCTTACGATCGCGCCGCCCAGAGAAGAAAAATACGCCGACATGCTGTTCGAAGCCGGCGCCGACATGGTGGGGTACAACTACGAAATCTACGACCCGCAACTGTTCAACAAATTGTGCCCCGGCAAGGTAAAGGACATCGAAGACGGCGTCCCGGGGCACGATCAGTATGACAAGATGATCAGGCACATTGTCGAGAATTTCGGCACCGGACGGGCGAACGCCAATCTGCTTGCCGGATTGGAGCCGGCGCAAAGAACGGTCGATGGCATCGAGCATCTGGCGTCGATGGGGGTAATTCCGACTATTTTCGTGTTTGTGCCGCTAAAGGGCACGGCACTGGAAGGCCAGATGCCGCCCAGCATTCGCGAAATGATCTATATTTATTCCAACCTGAAATCGATTACCGAGAAATTTGGCGTCGATACCTACTGCGCCGGCTGCTGCCGCATGCTCGTCAACACCAAGTTCTATGACGGCATGCAGCCGACCATGCCGGCGATCACCGAAGACGACCTTCGCTACGTCGGTTTGCCGCCGGAAGACCTGTATGAAGCGCCGCCGCTACCCTTCCACCTGAATTGCGCGTGGTGAACGGACCGGCGCGCCGGCGACCGGGGAATAGCGCTCCATGCAGAGCGGTCTCCTGAAAATTGCGGCGGATAGAGATGGGCCGCGATGAAAGGTCCAAGGGCCGAAACAGCGATAGTCGACGATCCGACGCCCTATTATCCGGGAGACTATCGCTGCCAGATTTTTTGCTGCACGTTTCAGCGCAGCCCGGACGCGCGCCGGTCGTGCGGCCTCAACGGCTCGGCCGATCTTCGCGATTACCTGATCGCCCGGGTCAGGGAGCTGAACCTCGCGCATGTGCGGGTTCATTCGGCCGGCTGTCTCGATCTTTATTGCGAGGTCGGCCCCATGATGATGATTCTGCCGGAGGAAGTGCGCTATCGCTACGCCAGCCGCGCGGACATCGACAAAATCCTGCTCAGGCACGTTATTCGGAAGGAGCGGGTCGAAGAACTACTCGTGATACCGAAACAGAAACCGGAAGACATTTCCTGAAAATTCCGGACTGTTTTTAATACCCCCGGTCAGGCCGGGCCGCCGATACGATTTCTGATCGTCCGGCCGAGTTGCATGATGGACGGCCACAGGGACCACAGCAGGAATGCGATCGCGAGCGCCATGATCACGCCGCTCTTCGGGCGGGTGAAAAAGATCAGTGCGGTGTCGTAGCTGGCCAGGGAGGTCAGGTAAAACCGTTCCGCCAACGGCCCCAGAATTATGCCCAGGACCATAGGCGTCGTGGGAATGTTGAACCGCTTCATGAAGTAGCTCAGGACCCCGAAGAACAGGCAGATATAGACGTCCGCGATGTTGTTGCGCACGGCAAACGCGCCGATCACCGCCAGAACGATGATCATCGAATAAAGAATTGCCGGCGGCACCTTCATGATGAGCGAGAAGCCGCGCGCAATCGGCAGCCCCATGACCACGATCAGGAGATTGGCGACCAGGTAACCGGCAAAGACCGTGTAGACCAGTTCCTTGCCGCTCACGAACAGGATCGGGCCGGGGTTCACGCCCTTCAGCATGAGGGCCGCCATCATGATCGCGGTTGCCGCGCTTCCCGGGATCCCCAGGGTCAGCATGGGAATGGTCGCCGCGCCCGTGGTCGCGTTCTTCGCCGTTTCCGGCGCCGCCAGCCCTTCCTCCACGCCAGTGCCGAATTTATCCCCTCGCGGCGAAACCTGCTTCTCCACGCCATAGGCAATGATCGCCCCGACCAGGCCGCCGGCGCCGGGAATGACGCCGATCATGCACCCCAGACCGGAGCCCCGTGCGATCGTGCCCTTCAGCTTCCACAATTCTTTGAGAGACGGGAGCTGGGTGTGCCTGTCCAGGTTGCGATGACCGATTTTCAGGTGCTGGGTGAGCGTAAACAGAACCTCACCGACCGCAAACATTCCGATCATCGCCACGACGAAGCTGACCCTGCTGTCCAGGACCTCCCAGCCGAAGGTCAGACGCGGCATGGCGTAAAAGTAATCGATTCCGATCGTCGCAATGATGAGACCGGCGAAAAGCGACAGCAGCGCCGGAAGCATATTGCCCTTGGCGATGGATATCACCGTGACGAGCCCGAGGAAGGTCGCGGCAAAAAACTCCGGCTGATCGAATGTCAGGGCGAACTGGGCGAACGGCGGCGCGAAGAAAATCATCAGCAGCGCGCTGACCATGCCGCCGATGGCCGAACAGGTGATGGCGATGCCAAGGGCTTTCGCCGAGCGCCCCTGCTTGGTCATCGGATAGCCGTCCCACGTCGCCGGCAACGACCCGGGCGAACCCGGTATGTTCAAAAGAACCGACGAAATGGAACCGCCGAATATGCCGCCGACGTAAATGCCGGTCAAAAACAGCATGGCCGAAACGGGGGTCATGAAATAGGCGAAAGGCAGACCCAATGCCATGGCGTTGACGAAGGCAATGCCGGGCATAGCTCCCGCGACGATACCGATGAACGACCCCACCAGAAGAAATGCAAAATTGGTGACCTGAAAGAGGTTGCCCATTCCGGCAATCAAATTCGGAATGATGTCCATCGCCGTGCCTTATCTCGAGCCGTTCGTCATTTCGCGACGATGCTAAAATAATCCCAATGTGCGGTAGAGCCCGATTGTCAGGTCGTGAAAGACACCGACACCCTTGGGCAATGGCATGTAGGCCATTTTGAGAAATACGAACAGGAAGACCAAAGTCGCGACCACGCCGGTGAGCAGGATCGGCAAGACCCGGCGCTGCCCGCTGATCACGAGCCAGTAGAGAATCACCAGGAAGGTCGCGAACGCGAATCCGAGATATGTGGTGGCAACGCCGTATCCGACAATTCCCAGGAATCCCAGGACCATCTTCGTGTTGTCGTGCTCGCCTGCCTCCACTCCCTCGCTGGCGACGATTGCGACGACGTCATCGCCGATGATCTCGTCGGAAGCGGGCGGCGCCGTTCCGGCGGTCGTCTGCTGGCCGGCCGAATTCCTGCGCTCCTTCCACAGGTTGCGCAGGTTCCAGAGAAGCATGACTCCGGCGACCGCCATGAGCGCCATCGTCATCATCGACGGCCAGGTCACCGGGTTATGGGGCCTGTCGGCATCGAAATGCACGTCGGTGAACAGGGCGAAAAAGACAAGGCACCCGGCGCCCAGAACGAGCAACGGAACGCCGAGTTGTTTCCACACTGAATTGATTTGGACCAATCTAATCCCTCAACGCAGCCGAACCCCCCCTTCCGCAGAACGGAAGGGGGGGCTCAAAGCGGACTTCACGCACCGGTCCCGGACGTATGTCGCAGGCTGTTGTCCGGTCCTACTCCTTGGTCGGAATTCCGAACTGCTTGGAGTACTTCTTCATCGTGCCGTAGTAGTTCTCGATGAATGCCCTTGTATCCTGGGGATTCCGGGGCGCCGTACACGTCGCCGTCCGATCGCAGAACTTCTTGAATTCGGGCGAGGTGAACGCCCGGCCCAGCGCTTCGCTCAGGATTTTCTGGCGATCCGCGGGAACGTCCTTGGCCGTGATGATCGCCCGGTAGTTTTTCAGATACATATCGAAGCCGAAGTCCGTGATCTTCGGAACGTCGGGATAGTAGGGGTTCTTCTCCGGGGAAAACACGACAACGGGCCGGATCTGCTTGGCGTCGATGAACTGCCGCACGTCGCCGGGTTCCTCATACATGATGTCGACATGGCCGCCCAGGGGCGCCGCATACCGTTCGGCCGGAAGCTCGTAGGGAATCGGCTTCCACTTGTAACCCTTGGTCGCAAGATACTTCAGGGTGAGGTCGTCGGGACCGCCGAAACTGGCGCCAAGTGCAAGCTTCATCTTGCCCGGGTTGGCTTTCACATACGCCAGGATTTCCTTGAAGTTCTTGAATTTGCTCTTGTACGGAACGAAGAGCATGGAATCGGTGACCTGGCCGAGGCCGATGAACGACATGTCCTTGGCCCTGAGCTTGCCGTACCCCTGCAGCCACGAGGCAACGGAAAACGCGGTGATCGAACCGATGGTGTAACCGTCGGGCTTCGCCGTTGCGACCGCATGAACGCCGGCATTGCCCTGCGCGCCCGTGACGTTCGACGGCTGGACCTTTACGCCGAGCTCTCTCGACAACAACGGCGCGAGGGCCCTGACGAATTGATCGGCGCCGCCGCCGGGGCCGTAGTTGGCGATTATGTCGATCGGCCTGTTGGGGAATTTCTCTGCGGCCCATGAACCGGATGCCGCGACCGACAACGCGAGTCCTATCGCAACGATACCGGTCGTCTTGCGAATGTATGCTGTCGTACTCATTGCGTTTCCTCCCAGCGCAATAGTTTCAGGTACAGTTCGAACTTTCGGTGAGTCGTTACCTCTCCGTGTCTCGGTCGTGCCTCATTCCTAGAGGTTTCCCAGAACGTCGATTGCGTTGTGAGAAAAGAACCGGTTCCGGGTTTCCTCGTCGAAATCCGGATAGTATTTGAGATATTGTTCGACGCCGCTGACACCGCTCGAATCCCAGTGGGGATAGTCGCTGGTGCATGCCATGTTCCTGCCGTTCAGCCACTCCATCGTCTCCTTGAGGAGCGGTTCCTGGGGTTCGAACGTACAGATGCAGCACTGTTGCCTGAAATACTCCGAGGGCAGCCTGTCGATATAAATATTCTCGCCCGGCCGGTCTTCGAAATGATCGTCCAGCCGTCCGAGGAAGAACGGCACCCAGGTCGCGCCGCCCTCGCACAGAAGGGCTCTCAGTCCGGGATGGCGCGCGAGGACGCCCATGCCGATGATCCCGACCAGGCCGGTGGCCATTTCGCACGGATGCGAGACCGTGTGGGTCAACCAGTAGTGCTTGAACTTGTATTCGGTGCTGTAGGACGCGTGGTATGTGCCGGTCCCTTCATGGAACACCACGGGCAGTCCGGCGTCCACCATGGCCTCCCAGACCGGATCCCATTCCGGCTCCCACCAGTGCACGTCCTGCATCACGTTGGGGCGCAGCGCGATCCCGTTCGCCCCCATCTCCGCGACCCGCTTGATTTCCGCCACGGCATTGACGGGATCCAGGGGAATCGAGGCGCACCACAAGTGGCGCTTGCCGATCGCCCAGTCGTTGGCGATCCAGTCGTTGTAGCTGCGCATGTAGGCGTATTGCAGGTCCCAGTCGAGGACGTCGGGCAGGAACACGCCCATCGTCGGGATCCACAGGGCGACGTCGATCCCCGTGCGGTCCATGTCTTCGTCCCGGTTGGCGTAGACATGTTCGCAGGCATCCCGATAGCTCAGGGAAACCCCGCGCGGGCGGTGATCGGAGGTGCCCTCGGGCCGGCCGCTGCCGAGCCCTCTCGGTTTCTGGTACAAACGGCCTTCGATCATCAGCCGGGTCGCGCCGAAATTGTCTCGCACTTCCTGCACAGCGGCGTCGGAATATTTCTTGTCGAGATATTTGTTAAAGGCCTCGGGCGGTTCGATGATATGCCGGTCGGCATCGATGACGAAATACTCGGGACGGATTTTCTTGGTTGGAGAGCGATACTCGTCGGCAATTACTTGATAGCGATCGTTACCGTTCAGCTTTCTTGCCGGTTCCGCCATGACCTGCCCCCCGTTTTGCAATTCCTCCAATACGAATGAATTCAATCAGTGCCTTGCCGGCCGATCTGCGCCGACAAATAATTTAGAACGATTCAAATAAAGTAACTGTCAAGCTACTATATATTACGGGATATTTGGCGTCAACGGCGGCGGGATTATGCGCCGGCGCGGCGGGGCTGCCCCGGTCAGCCGACAATCAGCCGGCGGTCAGCGAATCCACCCGGTCGGGATAGAAGGCGACGTGGCCGGCGACGGCGGCGACGGCCTCGTACGGCTCCTCGTAGGCCCAGACCGCATTCTCCGCGCTCTCGATGCCGACCGTCACCGTGTAGTAGCTGGCGTGGCCCTTGTAGGGGCAGTAGGTCCGGTGCGCGGTCTTCGCCATGACCGCCCGGTCCACATCGGCCAGCGGTATATAGTAGACGGGCGTATAGTGCGCCTCCTGCATCTTCAGCGCCTGCGACGACCGGGCGACCGTCTTGCCGTTGAAGACGACCGTCACCGTTTCCGCAGCGGGCTCGACGGTAATCGGATGATCGGGGCCGGGCTTCTTCACGCTTCGCCTCCTCGCTGACCGGGTTGCGATTTTCACTCCCGGGTGCGCCGCTTGTCCAGACCCCGCGACGCCGCCCGGACCATGATGCCCGGCAGTTCGGGAGCGCACGCGGCCCGCCGGCAGCCGCGCGGCGCGCCATCGCGATTGCGGCATGGCGTCGGCTTTTCATATTCTTGCTATCGGTCTATGAGTCCGGCGGAGGGAATCGATAAGGACGAGGGGGGTCCGGGCCATGACCGAACCGTCGAAATCCCCAGCCTCCGCCGCCCCGAACGAACCGGTGCTGCTGCCGGACCTGTCGGAACGCGGCGTTCTCACGCTCACGCTCAACCGGCCGCGCGTCTACAACGCCCTGTCGGAAGACCTGCTGGATGCGCTCAAGAGCGCGCTGGAGAGCGCCGCGAAGGACAGCGCGGTGCGCGTCGTCGTGATCCGGGCCGCCGGCCGCGCCTTCTGCGCCGGCCACGATCTCAGGGAAATGCGCGCGCAGCCGGACCGAGCCTACTACACCGCCCTGTTCGACCGCTGCAGCGCCATGATGCAGACCGTCACGACGATGCCCCAGCCGGTCATTGCCCAGGTCCAGGGCATCGCGACCGCGGCGGGCTGCCAGCTCGTCGCCGCCTGCGATCTCGCCGTCGCCGCCGAAACGGCGATCTTCGCGACCAACGGGCTCAACAACGGCCTGTTCTGCTCGACGCCGTCGGTCGCGCTGTCCCGGGCCGTGGCGCGCAAGCACGCCTTCGAGATGCTGTTCACCGGCGAGTTTATCTCGGCCGCCCGGGCCGCCGAGATCGGCCTGATCAACCGGGCAGTGCCGGACGACGAACTGGACGACGCCACGGCCGACCTCGCCGACCAGATCGCCGCGAAGTCGACGGTCACGACGCGCAGCGGCAAGAAGATGTTCTACCGGCAGCTCGGCCTCGATCTCGAGGACGCCTACGACTTCGCCGCCCACAACATGGCCTGCGACATGATGAGCGAAGACGCCGTCGAAGGCATCGACGCCTTCCTGGAGAAACGCGCGCCGGTGTGGCGGGACAGGTGAGGGGCAATACGCGCCGATAGAGGAGTCCGGACAAACCGATTTGACCGTTCTCGGGCTCGACCGGAATTTCTCCTGGAATTCTGCTCGTCGGCAAACAATGGCAAAGTTTGACAATGTTTGTTATATTTGCCGGTGCGCCATTCTGGAGGCGGGCCGATGAATGTATCGCTTACAGCAACTTTGGAAGAATTTGTCCGACGCAAGGTTGCGTCCGGCCTATACAACAATGCCAGCGAGGTTGTCCGCGAAGCGCTGCGGATGCTGATCGAACGGGAATCGGGCGCGATGCCGGATGTCCGGGCCGGGCCGCTTCGGGAGACCGTGCTCGAACGGCTGCAAGCCGCCGAAAGCGAGGTTCGGCAGCGGGGCGTGGCATCCCTGGCCCTGTTCGGTTCGGCGGCGCGCGGAGAAGCCGGGCCGGACAGCGACATCGACATCCTGATCGACGTCGCAGCCGGTTACCCGTTCAGCCTGGTCGATCTCGCTTCCCTGAAGAACTTCCTCTCCGACCGGCTGGGGCATGACGTCGATATCGTCACCCGGGAAGGCATCGCACCGACAATTGGAGAACGGGTTCTCAGGGACGCCGTACAGGTCTTTTGACGCGATCGGACCGGCGGTTTTACGCCCAACATATCCTTGAGGCCATCGCGAATATCGAAGATGACCTCGCAGGCCATACATTCGACAGCTTTTGCGCCGACCGGCGGACCCGCCAGCTTGTCGAACGCAACCTCGAAATCGTCTCGGAAGCCAGCCGCCGCCTGCCCGACGATCTGAAAGCCGGCGAACCGGAGATCGACTGGCGCGCGATAGCCAGCATCGGGAATGTCCTGCGTCACGACTACCACCGAAGCCAGCCTTCTATACTCTGGCAAGCCTGCCGGCGGGATCTCAGTCCGCTAAAGGCCGCCGTCACACGAATCCGGCGGGCGCTGGAGGCCCAGGAGCGTTCTTGAACCGGCACTGAGAGCCAACCCATAACTTCGCCCTCGAACCGGGCGGGCCGGCGGTGTACAACCCTTGTCTCGCCGACCCGGTCCCGGCGCACCGCCCTGACCCTGCCATCATAGGCTTCCCCCGCCCATGAACCACGACGCCTACACCGACGCCTATCTGCGCAGCGTGCTGGGCGATGCGCGCTCGGTCGCGATCGTGGGCCTGAGCGCCAACTGGAACCGGCCGAGCTATTTCGTGGCGAAATATCTTCAGGCCAAGGGCTATCGCGTCCTGCCGGTCAACCCGCGCGAGGCCGGCGGCGAAATCCTCGGCATGGCGGTCGCCGGCGCGCTCGACGAGCTCGGCGAGACGCCGGACCTGGTCGACGTGTTCCGCAACTCGGCCGCCGCCGGCCCGATCACCGATGAAGCGATCGCCGCCGGGGCGAAGGCGGTGTGGATGCAGATCGGCGTCCGCAACGACGAGGCGGCGGAACGCGCCGAGGCCGCCGGCCTGCGCGTCGTGATGAACCGCTGCCCGAAGATCGAATATTCCCGCCTGTTCGGCGAGTTGAGCTGGGGCGGCTTCTGGTCCGGCGTCATCTCGGCAAAGCGCCGGCGCGCGCGGCTGAACTGACGATGGCGCCCCGGAGGACAGGTCGAATGAGGACGGCACGAACGAGGACGGGGCGATGAGCGGCAGCGGCGACCCGACTTACGGCTTCGAGACCCTGGCGATCCATGCCGGGGCGCAGCCCGAGCCGGTGACCGGCGCGCGCCAGACGCCGATCTTTCAGAACACCTCCTACGTCTTCCACGATGCCGACCACGCCGCGTCCCTGTTCAACCTGATGGAGCCGGGCTTCGTCTATTCGCGGCTCGCCAACCCGACCAACGCGGTGCTGGAGGAGCGCCTCGCGGCGCTCGAAGGCGGCGTCGGAGGCACGGCGGTCGCAACCGGCCACGCGGCGCAGGTCCTCGCCCTGTTCCCACTCATGGCGCCGGGCTGCGAGGTCATCGCCGCCAACAAGCTCTACGGCGGTTCGCTCAACCAGATGGGCAACAGCTTCAAGAAGTTCGGCTGGAAGGCGCAGTTCGTCGATCCCGAGGATCCGGAGAATTTCCGCCGGGCGCTGAGCGACGACACACGGGCGCTCTTCGTCGAGAGCATCGCCAACCCGGGCGGCGTGATCGTCGATCTGGAAGCCATCGCCGCCATTGCGCACGAAGCCGGCGTGCCCTTCGTCGTCGACAACACGATGGCAACGCCCTGGCTGTGCCGGCCGATCGATTTCGGCGCCGACATCGTCGTCAACTCGACGACCAAGTTCCTGTCCGGCAACGGCACCTCGCTCGGCGGCGCGGTGGTGGATACCGGCGATTTCCCGTGGCTGGAGCACGCCGACAAGTTCCCCAGCCTCGCCCGGCCGGCGCCGGAGTATCACGGCCTGACCTTCGCCGAGACCTTCGGCACGCTCGCCTACACGACCTACGCCCACGCCGTCTCCCTGCGCGACCTCGGCGCCAGCCAGCAGCCGATGAACGCCTGGCTCACCCTGCTCGGGCTGGAGACCCTGCCCCTGCGCATGGAGCGGCACTGCGCCAACGCGCGCGCCGTCGCCGAATGGCTGGAGGGCCACCCGGCGGTCGACTGGGTGTCCTATGCCGGGCTGCCGTCGAGCCCGTTCCACGATTTGCAGCAGCGCTACATGCCGCGCGGCGCCGGCTCGGTCTTCACCTTCGGGCTCAAGGGCGGCTACGAGGCCGGGATGCGGCTGGTCGAGACGGTCGAGCTGTTCAGCCACCTCGCCAATGTCGGCGACGCCCGCTCGCTGATCCTGCATCCGGCGAGCACGACCCACCGGCAGCTGACCGACGAGCAGCGCGCGGCGGCCGGCGCCGGCGACGACGTCATCCGGCTCAGCATCGGACTGGAGACCGCCGACGACCTGATCGCCGACCTCGACCGCGCCCTGCGCGCCACGGCGATCCGGGCCGCTGCGGAATAGGCGGGCACCCGCACGGCTGGTAATGGCTTCCCCGTCCCCGCCATCGTCGCCGAGCGGAGAAAGGAAGCCACCATGGTCCCGGAAAAACGCGATCTCGAAGGCCGGCAGCGGGACCGGGCGTTTGCGCCGTCGTCGGGCGTCGCCATCGTCACGACCTGCGACGGCGCCGGCCGGGTCAACGCCGCGGCCTACGGCAGCTGCGTGCGCGTCAGCCATGAGCCGCTCGATATCGCCTTCACAGCCTACGCGACCCACGACACGGTGGCCAATCTCCGGCAAATCCCGGAATTCACCGTCAACCTGCCCCGGTTCGATCCGGACATCCTCTCAAGGTTGCAGACCGTCGGCCTGTCCTTCTCCCGCGGCGTGAACGAACTGGAGCAGGCCGGCCTGACCGCGCTGGCGGCCCAGGCCGTGCGCCCGCCGCGGGTCGCCGAATGCCCGCGCCATTTCGAATGCCGGGTGATCTGGACGAAGGAATGGGACGGGCGGGTCATGGTCGCCGGCCGGGTCGCCGCCGCCTCGGCCGATGCCGATTGCGTGGACGAGCGGGGATACCTCGTCTGGGACCGGGCGAAGCCCGTCCACACCTGCGGCGCTGCCTATATCGACATGTTCGTGCCGGCCTTCGAACCGGTCGCCGTCGCCCCGAATTACGACGGCCCGGAACGGCGGGCCTATGAGGACAACGCCCGCCGGATGCGCGAAGAGGGCTGAGACGGCCCCGAAATGCGGTTGCCCGGAGGCGGGGCGGCCGATAAGCAGACCGGCATGGACAGCGACCGACCCACTGTGCCGGCCGTCACGGCGGCGGAGGCGGGCCCCGCCGCAGATTCGGATGCAGAGCCGGCGGGTATCGGCGCTCCGCTGCTGCGGCTGGAGGACGAGCGCTTTCTGCGCGGCGAAGGTCGCTTCGTCGAGGATATCGCGTTGCCGGGCGAGACCCGGGCGGTCTTCCTGCGCAGCCCGCACGCCCACGCCCGTATCGGCGGCCTGTCCATCGCCGAAGCGCAAGCGATGCCGGGCGTGCTCGCGGTTCTGACCGGCGCGGACGTTGCCGCCGACAGGCTGGGCGGCGTGCCGTGGGAAGTGCGCCCGCCATCCGACGCGCCCGCCGAATCCCTGCCTCCCCTGGGCGATCCCTCCGTCGCCGCGCCGCAGCCCCTGATCGCCGGCGATACCGTCCGTTTCTGCGGCGAGATCGTGGCGATGGCCGTGGCCGAAACCGAGGCCATCGCCCGCGATGCCGCCGAATGCATTGCCGTGGAATATGAACCGCTGCCGGCCTGCGCCGACAGCGCGGAAGCCGCCGCCGCGCCGGCCCCGGCCCTGTGGCCGCAGGCACCGGGCAACTGCGCCTTCACGATCCGGCTGGGCGACCGCGCGGAAACCGACGCCGCGTTCGCGCAAGCCGCCCATGTCGAGAGCATCGAACTGGAGAGCAACCGGATTTTCGGCGCGCCGATCGAGAACCGTTGTTACATCGGCGAATACCAGGCAGAACGCGATTGCATCGTGCTGTACGCCGCGGCCGGCAAACCTCATTCCATGCGCAAGACCCTGGCCGCGGACATTTTCGGCGTGCCGCCCGAGAAGATCGCCGTGAAGGTGCCCGATGTCGGCGGCGGCTTCGGCATCAAGAACGTGCTCTATCCCGAGGAATGCCTTGTGATGTGGGCGGCTCGGCAGCTCGGCCGGCCCGTCAAGTGGATCGGCCGCCGCGACGAGGGCTTGCTCAGCGATGTTGGCTGCCGGGAGCAGGCGAGCCGGGCCGAGATGGCGTTCGACGGCGACGGGCGCATTCTCACCGTCCGCGTGCGCTCGACCGGCAACCTGGGCGCCTATCTCGCGCCGCGCGGCGTCGTCTCGCTGCGCAACTCCGGCTATGTCCTGGGCAACGTCTATGGTGTGGCGGCGGTCGACTACGAACTGCGCGCCTTCCATTCGAACACCGTGCCGACCTGTAATTTCCGCGGCGCCGGCGAGCCCGAGGGCGTCAACATCGTCGAGCGGCTGATCGACGCCGCGGCGCGCCGGTTCGGCCGCGACCCGGTCGAACTGCGCCGGCGCAACCTGCTGCCGCCCGATGCACTGCCCCGCACCAACCCGGCCGGCCTCGTGCAGGATACCGGCGACTATCGGGCGCTGCTCGACGCGGCGCTCGAAATGGCGGACCGCGCGGGCTTCGCGGCGCGGAGGCGGCAGTCCGAAGCGCAGGGCCTGCGGCGCGGCTTCGGCATCGCCATGCATGTTTACATGGCGGGCTTCAACTTTATCGAGACGACCCGGCTGGTCGTCGGTGCGGATGGCGGGATCGACCTGCTGATCGGCGCGCAGTCCGGCGGACAGGGGCACGCCACGACCTTCGCGCAGGTCGCGGCGGCGAGCCTCGGCATCGACCCCGCGCGCATCCGCGTCGTCCAGGGCGATACCGACCGGATCGAAACCGGCTCCGGCACCGGCGCCAGCCGGTCGCTGACCATCGGCGGCTCCTCGGCCCTGCTGGCTGCGGACGCGCTGGTCGAAACCGGCCGGGATCGGGCGGCGCAGGCGCTGGAAGCCGCCGCCGGCGACGTCACCTACGCGCGGGGCGTTTTCGAGATCGCCGGCACCGACCGGCGGATCGACCTGGCCGCGCTTGCCGGGCTGGCGGCGCGGGATGGGGAGGCGTTGGACGCCGCGGCCAGCTATCGGCCGGAACACGGCACCTCGGCGGCCGGCTGCAACATCTGCGAGGTCGAGGTCGATCCCGAGACCGGCGCCGTGACGCTGGACCGGTACGTCATCGCGCAGGACGCCGGCCGGATCGTCAATCCGGTCGTCGTTGAAGGCCAGATTCACGGCGGCGTCGCGACCGGCATCGGCCAGGCCCTGCTCGAACACGCGATCTACGAGCCGGGCAGCGCGCAACTGCTGACCGGCTCCTTCATGGATTACGCCCTGCCCCGGGCCGCGGATGTGCCGACGCTCGGGCTGCTGCTGCACGAAGTCCCCTCGGCGCACAATCCGCTCGGCGCCAAGGGCATCGGCGAGGCCGGCGGGGTGGGCACGGCGCCGGCCGTCGTCAACGCGATCCTCGATGCGCTGGCGCCGCTGGGCGTGGCCCATCTCGACATGCCGGCGACGCCGCACCGGGTCTGGCAGGCGATCCGGCAGGCCCGCGCCGGGACGCAAACCGCGGAAGCCGCCGATGCTTGAAGGGCTGATCCAGGAGTGGCCACGCAAGGTCTGCCACGGCCGGGGCAGCGTCGCGCGGCTGCCCGAACTGATGGCCGAATTCGGGCGCGCCCGCGCCTTTGTCGTTTGCGGCCGGACGGTCGCGGCCGGGCCGATGCTTGAAGCCGTCACGCAATCGCTCGGCGGCCGGCTGGCCGGCGTCTATGACGGCATCACGGCCCACACGCCCTATGCCCAGGTCGAGGAGGCGGCGGCGCAGTTCGACGCCTGCGGCGCGGACACGGTCGTGAGCGTCGGCGGCGGCAGCGCGATCGACGCCGGCAAGGGCATCGCCCTGCTCCGGGCGACCGGCGGCGACTTCGCGCCCTACACCATCGATTTCGGCGCCAGGGGCATGGAGCGCGCCGCCATGCCCGACCCCGGCATCGCCCATATCGCGGTGCCGACCACCGCCGGCTCTTCGAGCGACGTCATGCCGACGGCCGGCCTGCGCGATCCGGAAAAGCGCACCAAGCTGCTGTTCTGGGACCGGCGCATGGTGCCGGACGCGACGATCCTCGACCCGGAGATGGCGATTTACGCCGACCCGGTGCTGAGCGCGCTCACCGGCATGACGGCCATGGCCCGCTGCATCGAAACCCTCTACGCCCGCACCCGCCAGCCGGTCACGACCGGTCTGGCGCTGCACGGCGCAAGGCTGCTGCGGGGCGCCCTGCCCCGCGCGGTCGAAAAGCCTGACGACCTGGACGCGCGCGCCGACTGCCAGATGGCCTGCCTGATGTCCGGCGTCGCGGGCATCAACACGATGGTCTGCGTCGTCCATGCGCTGGGCCACATCTTCGGCGGCCGCCACGGGTTGCAGCATGGCATCGCCCATTCGATCCTGCTGGCGCCGGCGATGCGCCGCCTGCTGCCGGCGCTGGGCGGCGGGCAGGTCTGGGTCGCCGAGGCGATGGGCGTGCGCACCGACCGCCTCGCGCCGGACGAAGCCGGAGCCCGCGCGGCGGACGCGATGGCGGAGCTTGTCGGCGCCCTGCCGATCCCGCAGCGGCTTGCCGACGCCGGCCTGACCGACGCCGATCTCGGACCGATCGCGGCCTTGGCGATGGACGACTACATGATGCCCCACGTCCCGCGGCCGGTGACGGCCGGCGAGGTCGAAGACCTGCTCAGGGACGTTCTTTGACCGCCCCGGCCGACCGCGCCGCCGCGCGCATCCTCGCCGACTGGACGGCCGGCCTGCGGTGGGCGGACGTTCCGGCCGCGCAGCATCCGCTGATCGGCCTGCGCGTGCTCGATACGCTGGGCCTCATCCTCGCCGGCGCTTCGACCGACGCGGCGGCGGCGGCTCGGCAGGTCGCGGGCCGCCAGGGCGCATCGGACGAAGCCGGCATTGTTCCGGGCGGCGGCAGGGCATCGGCGGCCTGGGCGGCTTTCGTGCATGGCGTGACCGCCCATTGCCGGGATTTCGACGACACCTTCCAGGATTCCGTCGTGCATCCCGGCTCGGTCGTCGTGCCGGCGGCCTTAGCGGTCGGCGAGGCGAACCGTGCGGCGGACGCCGACATCGCCGCCGCCATCGTCGCCGGCTACGAAGTCGCGGCGCGGCTCGGCAGCGTCGCCGGCCGGCGCTTCCACATCCGCGGCCTGCACGCCACCGGCATCGTCGGCCCGTTTGCGGCGGCCGCGACCGCCGGCCGGCTGATGGGGCTCGACGGCGCGGCCATCGCAAACGCCTTCGGCCTCGCCGGCAGCATGGCGGGCGGGCTGATGGCCTTCGTCGCCGACGGTTCCTGGTCGAAATGGCTGCACGCCGGCTGGGCGGCCCATGGCGGCATCGTGGCGGCGCAGATGGCGGCGCAGGGCTTCCGCGGGCCGGCCGGGGTGCTCGACGGGCGGCACAATCTCTATGCCGCACTGCTGGCGGGTGAGGAGATTTCGCCGGCCGGTCTGGCGGAAACCCTGACCGGCGGGCTGGGCGCGGCCTGGCGCGGCGCGGAGGTCCATTTCAAATACTATCCCTGCGCCCATGTCATTCAGCCCTATCTCGACGCCGCCATCGACCTGCGCCGCGAGCATGGCCTCCGCGCGGGCGACATTGTGGGCGGCGTCTGCCGGATCGCGCCGTGGGCGGCGCAGATCGTCTGCGAGCCGCGGGCCGCCAAGCTCCGCCCGGACAGCGAAATGGCGGCGATCGCCAGCCTGCCCTACCTGCTGGCCGTCGCACTCGCCGACGGCGCGGTGACCCTCGACGCCCTGGACGCGCCGTCGCGCCGTGACCCGGCGGTCCTCGACCTTGCGGCGCGCCTGACCCACGAGGAAGACCCGGCGCTCGGCCAGGGATTTGACGGCGTGCTGATCCTCGACCTGTCCGACGGCGGACGGCGCGAACGGCCGGTCTCCTCCGCTCCGCCGGATGCCGGCAAGGTGCTGGCGAAATTCCGCGCCAACGCCCGGCGCGCTTCCCCCGCGCGGGATACCGACGCGCTCGAACGGGCAGTCGTCGGCGGCCCCCTGCCCGATTTCGCGCGGCTGTTTGCGCTGTCCGGCAGCGTCTCCGATTGAAATTCCGGAAGACGCAAGTCCGCAGCCGTCCGTAGGGGAGGCTTGAAACCATTCCCTACGATTCTTTCGCCTGGTCCGGAGGCCGGGAGTGGCGTCCGGGGCGCCATGCGCTGCGTGCGCTGGTAATCCGGCGAACGGTCGGGTAGGTTCTGCGGCGCAATCCCGGAATTCCATAGGGAGGAAACGGGAATGGCGGGAAAACGAGGAGTTTGTAATGCGTAAATTGGGTCTTTTGATCGGTGCCGCGGCCATTGCCGCCGCTCCGTCCCTTGCGATGGCGGAAACCGGCATGCGCGCCATCGCCTTCATTCCGCACAAGCATCCGGTGATGAAATCGTCCCACGACTGGGTGAACAAGGTGAACGCCGCGCTCAAGGGCACGCTGAAAATCAACTATATCGGCGGGCCGGAAGTGATCGGCCGCCGCCAGCAATGGGACGCGGCCAGCAACGGCGTGATCGACATCATCTTCGCCGTGTTCGCCGATATCCAGGACCGCGCGCCCGAGACGGCGTCGAGCTGGCTGTCCAAATGCACGATTCCGGACGAGCGCAACAACGGCCATTTCGCCCATCTCGACGCCCAGATGGCGAAGCTGAACCTGAAGCTGATCGCGCGGGTCCAGTACGGCAACTTCTATCTCTGGATGAACAAGAACGCGAAGACGCTGGCCGATCTCAAGGGCCTGAAAATGCGCACGGGTTCGCTCTACGACAAGATGATGAAGAAGCTGGGCATGGTGCCGGTCACCATGAACTCGCCGGCCGTCTACACGGCGCTGGAGCGCGGCGTGGTCGACGGCTTCGGCTGGCCGACCGCCGGTGTGCTCAAGCGCGGCTGGGTCAAGAAGGCGAAGTACGTCGTCGACCTGCCCTTCTTCGGCAATTCGAACATGGGCGCGATCATGAATCTCGACCGGTGGAAGAAGCTGCCGGCCGACGCCCGGAAGAAGATCACCGAAATCTCGGTCGGCTACGAGCCGGGCATGGTGAAATACTACCAGGCCCTCGAGGCGAAGGACTGGGAGTCGCTCAAGGGCCACGTCACCAAGATCAAGTTCTCGGACGCCGAGAACAAGACCTATGTCGACGCCGCCTATGAGACCGAATGGGCGCGGCTGGCCGAAAAGGTCGGCGCCAAGCGTGTGGCCGAGCTGAAGAAGCTCGCCTGCAACTAGGCGCGAATGCCCTGAGGATATAGGTTCGGGGGCGGCTTCCCGCCGCCCCCGGATTTTTTGCGGATCGCCCCATGCAACGCTTCCTTCGCATCCTCGACCGGATCGAAGACGCGATGTCGTTCGGCGCTGTCCTGCTGCTGGTCGCCATCACGCTGGCGGTCTGCCTCGAAGTCTTCATGCGTTACGTTCTCAACGACCCGCTGGTCTGGGTCGTCGAGTTTGCCGAGTATGCGCTGCTCTATATCTGCTTTCTCGGCGCGGCCTGGGCATTGCGCGAGGGTAATCACGTCCGCGTCGATATTTTCCTCTATGCCTTTTCCCAGCGCTGGCGGCAGCGCTTTGGCGTCATCTCGTCGCTGCTCGGGCTGGGGATCGCGCTCGTCCTGCTGATCTGGGGCGCCGGCGCGACCTGGGAGAAATACGTCACCGGCGCCTACAAGCCGACGGTCGTGGAGTTCCCGTCGTGGATCGTCCTTCTGTGCATCCCGGTCGGCTCGCTGATCCTGGCCTTGCGCTTCCTGCGCCACACGATCGAATTCGCCGCCGGCGTGCGCAGCGACCAGGCCAGCTTCGAAACGGAAATCGGATAGATGGGTCCCGAGTGGTGGGTCGTCCTGCTGGTCATCTTCGGCGCGCTGATCGTGCTGCTGGCGATCGGCGTGCCCGTCGCCTTCGCCTTCCTCGCCATCAACGTCGTCGGCGTCTACATCTTCTGGAACGGCTTTGCGGGCTTTAACCAGCTCGTCCTTTCGGTCGGCGCGTCCGTCACCCATTTCGCGATCCTGCCCGTCCCCATGTTCATACTGATGGGCGAGGTGATGTTCCGCTCGGGCATCGCCTCGAAGCAGATGGAGGTGCTGGATTCCTGGTTCGGCCGGGTGCCGGGCCGGCTCAGCCTGATGGCGGTCGGCGGCGGCACCATGTTCGCCACGCTCACCGGCTCCGGCATGGCGGGCACGGCGATGCTCGGCAAGCTGCTGGTGCCGGACATGGAAGGCCGCGGCTACGCCAAGCCGATGACCCTGGGGCCGATTTTGGGTTCCGGCGGTCTGGCGATCATGATTCCGCCCTCGGCGCTCGGCGTGCTGCTCGCGGCCATCGGCGATTTCTCGGTCGGCGATTTCCTGATCGCGATCATCCTGCCGGGCCTGCTGATGGGCCTGTTCTACGCCTCCTACATCGTGATCCGCTGCACTCTGCAACCCCATCTGGCGCCGCCCTACGACGTGCCGCCCCAGCCCTTGCTGCCCAAAATCGGCAATACGCTCATCTATGTGTTCCCGCTCGCTACCATCGTTTTCCTGGTGATCGGCCTGATCTTCATGGGCGTGGCGACGCCGACCGAATCGGCCGCCCTGGGCGCCGCCGGCACCTTCATCCTCGCGGCCCTGTACCGGGGGCTGAACTGGGATGTCGCGGCGAAATCGCTGCGCTCGACCCTGGGCACGACGGTCATGATGTTCATGATCCTGACCGGCACGACGGCGTTCGGCCAGATCCTCGCTTTTACCGGGGCCTCGCGCGGCATGGTCGAGCTGGCGACGGCGGTCCAGGTCGCGCCCTTCGTCATCATCATCCTGATGATGCTTGTGCTGCTCGTCATGGGTACCTTCATGGAGCCGCTGTCGATCATGTTCCTGACGGTGCCGATATACCTGCCGATCGTCGAGGCGCTGGCGCCCGGCCTCGGCCTGACGCCGGAGCAGGCAATCATCTGGTTCGGCGCGATCATGCTGCTCAACATGCAGATGGCGAGCACGTCGCCGCCCTTCGGATTGCAGCTTTTCGTCATGAAGGGCGTCGCGCCGGCCGGCACGAAGATGATGGACATCTACAAGTCCGCCCTGCCCTTCCTGGGCTGCGATTCCCTGGTCATGCTGCTGATGATCTTCTTCCCGCCGATCGTCCTGTGGCTGCCGGGGCTGTAGGCGGTAAGGCTGTAGGCGGCGGGGCGCAGATGGATTCCGCCAATGCGGCGCGCCGATACCGCGTCGCCGTGGACGTCGGCGGCACGTTCACCGATGTGGTGGTCGCCGACGAGCGGGGCCGGGGCCTGACCGGCGCCAAGGTGCCGACGACGCCGCAGGACCGCGCCGCCGGCGCGATCGAGGGCATTCATGCGGCTGCCGCAGCGGCCGGGATCGGCCTGGACGGCATCGTCGAGGTGGTTCACGGCTCGACGACCGGCACCAACGCGCTGATCGAGCGCAGCGGCGCGAAGGTCGGCTTTCTCACGACGGCGGGCTTCCGGGACATGCTGGAGATCGGCCGCGTCCAGCGGCCGATGGAGGGCCTGTACGATTTCACCGTGGACCGGCCGCCGCCCCTGGTGCCGCGCCACCGCTGCCTCGAAGCCGTCGAGCGCATCGACGCCGAAGGCCGGATCGTGACGCCGCTCGACGAGGCCGGCGTTTTCGCCGCCGCCGACGTGTTCGCCCGCCAACAGGTCGAGGCTGTCGCGATCTGCTTCCTGTTCGCCCACCTCAACCCGGCACACGAAGACCGCGCCGCCGAACTCCTGGCCGGGCGCCTGCCCGGTGTGCCGATCAGCGTGTCCAACCGGATGAGCCCGGAATACCGGGAATACGAGCGTGCCTCGACGGCGGTGATGAACGCCTATCTGACGCCGGTCATGGACAGCTATCTGGGCACTCTCGAAGCCCGGATCGCGGAGGCCGCGCCGGCGGCGCGCCTCTCCGTCATCCAGGCGAACGGCGGCTCGACCTCGGTGGAGCAGGCCCGGCGCAAGGCGGTCACGACGGTCAACTCCGGCCCGTGCGGCGGCGTCGTGGCGGCGGCGGCCTACGGGCGGCGGCACGGGCGCGAGCGCATGGTCTCGGTCGACATGGGCGGCACCTCCTTCGATATCGGGCTGATCGAGGACGGCCGCTCGCGGGTGACGACCGAGGGCGATTTCCAGGGCCTGCCGGTCAAGATCCCGATCGTCGACCTGCATATCATCGGCGCAGGCGGCGGCTCGATCGCCTGGATCGATCCCGGCGGCGCGCTCAATGTCGGGCCGCACTCGGCGGGCGCCGTGCCCGGCCCGGCCTGCTACGGCCAGGGCGGCGCAGAGGCGACGGTGACCGACGCCAACCTGGTGCTTGGCCGGCTCAACCCGGACAATTTCAACGCCGGCCGCATGGCGCTCGATTTTGCGGCGTCCGAACGCGCCGTCCGCGCCCTGGCGGAAAAGATGGGCGCAAGCCTGGAGGAAGCCGCGCTCGGCGTCGTCCGGGTCGTCAACGCCAACATGATCCGCGGCATCGCCACGGTCACGATCCAGCGCGGCATCGACGTGCGCGATTTCTCGCTGGTCTCCTTCGGCGGCGCGGGCGGCGCCCACGCGGTCGACCTGGCGCAGGAACTGTCGATGGCCGAAGCCATCGTGCCACCGATGCCCGGCACTTTTTCCGCCGTCGGCCTGCTGGCGACCGAAATGCGCCACGACTATGTGACCGCGACCGGCGGCATCGTCGCCGAAGAGGCGGAGATCGCCGGGCTGGAAAAAGCCTTTCAGGACATGGAGCAACAGGGCAAGGACCTGCTGGCCGCCCAGGGGTTTCCGGCCGAGCGCATCCGCCTGACCCGGCTCGCCGACCTCAAGGTCGTTGGCCAGACCTACGAGCTGCTGCTGCCCCTGCCCGGCCAGGGGCCGGTGACGAAAGCCGGGATTTCCGCGCTGGCTGCGGATTTCGGCAGGTTGTATCGCGAGCGCTACGCCTTCTTCTTTGAGGACGAGCCCATCGAGATCGTCAACCTGCGCCTCAGCGCCGAAGGACTCAATCCGCCGGTCGAATTCCCGGAGAGTACGGGAAGCGCAACCTCGCCCGCCGCGGCCGAAAGCGGCCGCCGTGCGGTCTATTTCGACGGGCCGGGCTGGACCGACACGCCGATTTTTCAGCGCGGACGGCTCGCCCATGGCATGATGGTGCCCGGACCGGCGGTGATCGAGGAGGATACCTCGGCGACCCTGGTGCCGCCGGGGACGCAGGCGGCCGTGGCCGCCGACCTCGGCCTGATCGTCGATCTGCGCGGATCGTAGCGGGAGCGGGCGATGAACGATCTGGTGACCATGCAGGTGATCCGCTACGCCTCGGAGCAGATCGCCGACGAGATGGGCTACACGCTGGTCCGCACCGGCCGCTCGACCATCATCACCGAGATCAAGGACATTTCCTGTGTCGTGACCGACGCGAAGGGCCAGACGGTCGCCCAGGCCCATCACACGCCCAGCCTGCTCGCCGGTTTCGAGATCACCATGCGCGAGCTGGTCAAGGAATTCGGGCCGGAGAACCTGGCGCCCGGCGACGTCATCGTCACCAACGACCCCTACCGGGGCGGCCAGCACATCATGGATCTCTACGCCATCGCGCCGGCCTTCCACGGCGGCGAGCTGATCGGCTTCGTCGGCAACATCACCCACCATTCCGACCTCGGCGGCGTGGCGGCGGGCGGCGTCGCGGGCGGCATCCGCGAAATCTACATGGAAGGCCTGCGCCTGCCGATGGTGAAGATTATGAAAGCCGGCGCCGAAGACCGCGAAATCGTCGGCATCATCGCCAACCAGATCCGCGTGCCGGACAAGACGCTGGGCGACATCCGGGCGCAGATCAGCTCGCTGATGGTCGGCACCGAGCGGCTCGGCCGGCTGTTCGACCGCTACGGCAAGGCGGTGGTCCAGAGCGCCTGGAACGACCTGCTCGACTATTCCGAGCGGCGCATGCGCCAGGGGCTCGCGGCCCTGCCCGACGGCACCTGGGAGGCCGAGGATTTCATCGACGACGACGGCATCAACGACGAGCCGATCCGCATCGCGCTCAAGGTCACGATCGACGGCGACCGGGCGATCGTCGACCTGACGGAGTCCGATCCGCAGGCCGAGGGCAACACCAACTCCACCATCGCGAACACCCACGCCGCGATCTACTATGTCATGATCGCCGTGGTCGATCCGCACGCGCCGCCCAATTCCGGCTGCTACCGCCCGGTCGAGGTGGTGACGAAGAAGGGCACGATCGCCGATCCATTGCCGCCGGGCGCCGTCGCCGCGCGCACCAATGCCTCGCAGAAGATCGCCGAGGGCACCTTCTTCGCCCTGTCGCAGGCCGCGCCGGACCGGGTGACCGCCGGCAGCCACGGCCAGATCACGACCTGCGGCTTCGGCGGCACGGATCCGAAGACCGGCGAGACCTTCATCATGATCGACATCCAGGGCGGCGGCAACGGCGGCAGGCCGCGCCAGGACGGCGCCGACGGCCAGGACAGCCACCTGCCCCGCTTCATGAACACGCCGGTCGAGGCCGTGGAGAGCCGTTTCCCCTTCCGCATCGACCGCTACGAATTCCTGCCGGACACCGGCGGCGCCGGGAAGTTCCGCGGCAGCCTTGCCCTGCGCCGCGACATCCGCCTGCTCACCGGCCCGGTCAGCTTCGCGCGCTACGCCGACCGTCAGAAATTCCCGCCCCAGGGGCTGTTCGGCGGCCGGCCCGGCGCGCCCGGCGCCATCGTTCGCAACCCGGGTACGCCGAAGGAAGAGCGCATGCGGTCCAAGGCGCTCGACACGCTGGCCGAAGGCGATGTCGTCAGCCTGCGCCAGCCGGGCGCCGGCGGCTACGGCGATCCCCGCGAGCGGGACCTCGCCGCCATCGACCGCGATCTGCTGGACGGCAAGGTGACGCCGGAGCGAGCGGAACGCGACTACGGCGCGGTCGTCGACCGGGCGGCCATGCGGGTCGACCGCGCCGCAACCGCCGCCCTGCGCGCCCGGACCGGCGGCGCGGCCGTGGCTGCGGAATGAAGGGCGGCGGAGCGCGCCGATGATCGAGCTGCCGGAAGAGGTTGCCGCAATCCGGGAGACCTTCGCCCGCTTCTGCGACGAGCGGATCCTGCCCCAGGCCGAGGCGATCGACGAGGCCCACGAGTTTCCGCGCGACCTGTTCCGGCAGATCGGCGAACTCGGCTTTTTCCGCATGCGCTATCCGGAGCGGGTCGGCGGGCTGGAACTCGGCCTGCTGCCCTTCTGCCTGGCGGTCGAGGAACTGTCGCGCGGTTCGATGGCGCTGGCCGCGGCCTGCTCGATGCAGGCGCTGATGGGCACCCATTTCCTGAACGAACTGGGCAGCGACGACATCGTCGAGCGGCTGCTGATCCCGGCGCTCGACGGCGAGAAGATCGGCGGCATCTGCATGACCGAACCCAACGCCGGCTCGGACCTGCACGGCATGAACACCCGCGCGGCGAAAGCAGATGGCGGCTGGCGGCTCAACGGCCAGAAAATGTGGGTGACCTCGGCGCCGGTCGCCGATTTCTTCACCGTTTTTGCCAAGGCCGGCGACGAAGACCGCATCACCATCTTCCTGGTCGAGCGGGACTTCGACGGCCTCCAGGTCGGCCGGGCGATCGAGAAGCTGGGCGTCCGCGCCCTGCCGACCTCGGAACTCTCGTTCGACGACTGTTTCGTGCCGGACAGCCACCGACTGTGCGCGGTCGGCGAGGGCGAAACCCATCTGCGCAAGATCCTCGCCCGCATCCGCATCATGACCGGCGCCATGGGCCTCGGGATCGCCCGGGCGGCGCTCGACGACGCCGTCCAATATGCCGGCGAGCGCAAGCAGTTCGGCAAGCCGATCAACCGTTTCCAGGCCGTCCAGATGCGCCTGGCCGACATGGGCACCGACCTGGAGGCCGCCCGCCACCTCGTCGCCCACGCCGCGCAACTGTGCGACGCCGGCCTGCCGCATCACAAGGAGGCGGCGATGGCCAAGCTGTTCGCCTCGGAGGCCGCGGCGCGCATTTGCGAACACGCCTCGCGCATCTTCGCGTCCTACGGCTTCGCCATGGAGTATCCGGCCCAGCGCTATCTGCGCGACGTGCGCTTCCTGCTGATCGGCGGCGGCACCAGCGAGATCCTGAAGCTGGTCATCGCCAAGGAGGTGTCCGCGGGATGACCGGCCAAGCGACAGGCCAGGCAACGGACAGGCCGATCCGGGTGCTGATCTCCAAGCCGGGGCTGGACGGCCACGATGTCGGCGCCAAGGTGGTTGCACGCGCGCTCAAGGACGCCGGCATGGACGTGGTCTATACCGGACTGCGCAAGACGCCGGAGGACATCGCCCGGCGCGCAAAGGACGAGGAGGTCGACGTGATCGGCATGTCGATCCTGTCCGGCTCCCACCTGCCGCTGGCCCGGCGGCTCAAGGACCTGTGGGACGAATACGACCTCGGCACGCGGCTCTGGCTTGTCGGCGGCAACGTGCCGGAGCGGGACCACGAGGCGCTCGCCGACATCGGCGTCGACGCCGTCTTCAATTCGCGCAGCCGGCTGGACGACATCGTCCGGTATATCGAGGAGAATGTAGCGAGATGGCCGAGAAACTAGCGACGGACGCGAAAGGCGGGCTCGATCTGCCCAGGGGCGTCGAGCCGGTCTTTTTCGACTCCGGGATCGAGGTGAAGCCGGTCTACACGGCGGCGGATGCGAACGGTGCCAACGGCGCCGGCGAGGAACGGCCGGGCGAGTATCCGTTTACCCGCGGCATCCACGCCGAGATGTACCGCCGGCGGCCCTGGACGATGCGCCAGTATACCGGATTCGGCAACGCGCAGGCGACGAACGAGCGCTTCCACTATCTGATCGAGACCGGCAACACGGGGCTCAACGTTGCCTTCGACCTGCCGTCCCAGTGCGGGCTGGACAGCGACGACCCCGCCGCCGAAGGCGAGGTCGGCCGGGTCGGCATGGCGGTCGACAGTTTGCGCGACTTCGAGGTCGCGTTCGACGGCGTCGACCTGAACGCGATCACCGTTTCGCTCACGATCAACGGCGCCGCGGCGATCATGATCGCCATGTATCTGGCGATGGCGGAAAAGCGCGGCTACGACATCGCCGCCCTGCGCGGCACGGCGCAGAACGACATCCTCAAGGAGATGGTCGGCCGCGGCACCTGGGTCTTCCCGGTCGAGCCGTCGGTCAGGCTGGTCGGCGACACCATCGAATATTGCGCGCGCCACGCACCGAACTACAGCCCGGTCAGCGTGTGCGGCTACCACATCCGCGAATCGGGCTGCGATCCGGCCGAGGAGATGGCCTACGCCTTCGAGATCGCCAAGGCATATATCGACGAGACGCTGAAGCGCGGCCTGGCCATCGACGATTTCGCCGGGCGGCTGTCCTTCAACTTCAACGTCTTCGGCAAGCTGTTCGAGGAAGTCGCCAAGTTCCGCGCCGGCCGCCGGATGTGGGCGAAAATTCTGAAAGAACAGTATGGCGCGAAAAATCCCAAAACCATGTGGATGCGCATGATCGCCGGCGGCGGCGGTTTCGGGCTCACCATCGACCAGCCGGAAAACAACATCATGCGCGGCGCCTACTATGCGCTCTCGGCCGTGCTGTCCGGCGCCCAGACGATCGCGCTGTGCTGCTACGACGAGGCCTACACGATCCCCTCGCCCAGGGCGCAGCAGATCTCGATCCGCACCATGCAATTGCTGATCGAGGAACTCGGCCTGTGCGACACGGCCGATCCGCTCGGCGGCTCCTATTTCGTCGAGGCGCTGACCGACGAGATGGAGGAGAAGATAACGGCGGCGATGCGGCGGGTGCAGGACGAGGGCGGCATCGTCGCCGGCGTCGCGAGCGGCCGGATCCAGGACCGGGTTTCGCAACAGGCCTACGAGCACCACCGCCGGGTCGAGAGCGGCGCGGCGCGCAAGGTCGGCGTCAACTGCTACCGGGTCGAGGAGGAAAAGCCGGACGTCGCGTTCCATCCCGAACGGCAGGAGGACGTCGATATGCAGATGGCGAGCCTGAAACAGGTGCGGGCGGAGCGCAGCCGGGATGCGGTCGACCGCGCGCTGAAACGGCTCCACGCCGATGCCGCCGGCGGCGCCAACACGATGCCGGCGATCATGGAGGCGGTGAAGGCCTACGCGACGGTCGGCGAAATGACGAAGGTCCTCGCCGACGTCTACGGCCGGTTCGAGGAGCCGGTCACGATCTGAGGCCGGTACGGCAGGCCGGAGGCAGCAGCAGCGGAGCAAAATGTGACGAGACGCACCCTCATCGCCATGGAACAGGCGCTCGCGATGCCCTACGCGACGATGCGCTTCGTGCATCTCGGCTGGCGGGTCATCCGGGTCGAATCGACCGGCGGCGGCGACCAGCCCGGCGACCCGAACCGCTATATCGGCGGGCCGGTGCCGGGCATCGAGCCCTATTCCTATTTCCTGGCCCAGAATGTCGGCAAGGAATGCGTCGCCTTGAACCTCAAGACGGCGGAAGGCCGGGCCGCCCTGCATCGCATGATCCGGGAGCTCGACGCCGACGTCTTCACCTGCAACACGATTCCCAGCCGCTACGAACAGCTCGGCATCGACTACGAGACCCTGAGCTCGATCAAACCGGGGCTGATCTGGGCGGGGATTTCCGCCATGGGGCCGGACTATCCGAGGGTCGCCGGCTACGATCCGGTCATCCAGGCGATGTGCGGCTATATGGAAGTGACCGGATTCGAGGACGGGCCGCCGACCCTGATGGGCGTGCCGGTGGTCGATCTCAAGGCCGGCGACGAGGTCTATGCCAACGTCCTGCTGGCGCTCGCCGAGGGTGCGGACAGGGCCGGCGGCCGGCGGATCGACGTCTCGATGCTCCAGGCCGCGGCGTCGTGGCTGATCACGCTCCTGCCGCTGATCGACCTGGACTGCGACCCGGAGGAGATTTCCCGCTGGGGCAACGCCCACCGCAAGTTCATCCCGACCAGCGTCTACCCGACCAGCGACGGCTACATCTATATCGCCGTCGGCAGCAACGCCCAGTGGCGCCGCCTGACAGCGATCGAACGCTTCGTCCCCGTGGCGAAGGACGGCGCGCGCGACACGCCGGAAGCGCGCTATGCCGACCGCGAGGCGATCTACCGGGAGATCGGCGTGGCGACCGGGCAGGCGACGCTGGCGGCGGTTTCGGCGGAACTGTCGGCGGCGCAGATCCCGAATACGCCGATCAACCCGATCCCGCAGGTTCACGAGATGCCGGCGGTCCGCTCGAAGATGACCCGGACGGTGCTGCCGACCGGCCGGGCCCTGCGCCTGCAGCCGCGCGCCGTCGACCTGGCGGAAAAGCCGGAGGACTTCTTCCCCCCGCGCGGCTACGGCGAAGACACGAGGGCCGTACTGCGCGAAGTCGGCTATGCCGGGAAGGAGATCGACCGGATGATCGAGACCGGTATCGCCGCGGGTCCGTCAGCCGCATAGCCGGACTTTCGGGCGGCGGCGGGAGAAAGCCGACGAAAACTGCAAATGCCGCCCCTTCGTCGATACCACAAAAACCAATGATGCCGCCCCGGACTTGATCCGGGGCCCAGGGACGTGAGGCAAGATCGTGCCGGGCGACTCTGGGCCCCGGATTTCCGCTGCGCTCCATCCGGGGCGGCACTGAAGGGTGGTTAACGGCGTCGGCACTCGGAACGGCTGCGCGCCGTATCGGGACAGCGGAACGCTCAGCCCTCGAAAATCCGGATGGCGAGCGGGGCGGAGCGGAAGTTGTTGGTCGGCGAGGTATCGGCCGGGCAGGCGGAGATCGCGGCCAGGACGTTCATCTCGGCGCGCAGGTCGATATAGTCGTCCGGCCCGGCCTCCGTCGGCAGGATTTTGAAGCTTCCGTCGGTGAACAGGTCGACATTCATGAAGACGTTGAACACGTCCATGATGTCGTCGCCGGTCAGGCCGAACGGCTCGACCGCCTCACGCAGGTTCTCCTGGCACGAGCGGTGGCTGCCGGGCGGGAGATTGTCGCGGATTTCGTAGAGCCGGGTCGAGCAGCGCCCGCCCATGTTGCCCCAGTGGTTGGGGTAGGTGTCTTCCAGCACCGTCAGCATGACATTCTCGCGCGGCGGCTTGGAATAGAAATACCGGAACGCCTTGCTGGTGCCGGTCCCCGCGGTCACGTTGATCGCCCAGCTCTGGCCGCAGTGGAACATCTCCTTCGGATCGTCGGCGTTGAAGAAGGCGCAGTCGCCGACCTGGCCGCCCTCGACCTGGGCGATGCGCAGCACCTGGCCCTTTTTCACGACGAAACCGCGCCCGTATCGGGCCGGAATGACGAAGTCTTCCACCACTTTCCCCGGCATCGCCTAATCCCTTTCCTCTTCGGCGTAGACCATCCGCCGCTCGCCCGCCAGCCGGAAGTCCGGCAGGCCGAGGCTGTCCTGGAACATCCGCAGATAGGCCGGCGCCGGATCGGCGCCGTTTCCCCGCGCCTTGCGCAGTTCCGCCCGCGCGGCGTCCGTAGCCTGTGCATCGACCGCGCCGGCCGCGCCGAGCACGACGCCGTAGACCGCTTCGGCGTAATCGGCCGTGATCCGCTCCTCCGCGACATCCGCCGCAACCAGGGCGGGATCGCGCTCCAGCGGATCGCCCTGCCCGGCCCCGCCGGCGCCGATATGGCAGAAGACCTCGCCGTCCGCGAGCCGGATCGCTTCCATCGGCATGACCGGCTCGGTGCGCTGGTCGGGCCCCGGATTGACGATGTTCCACGACGGCGTGCCCGGACAGCCGCCGTCCAGCCCGTAGGGCAGGATCCGCCGCCGGTCGGAGCGCATGACCATCTGCACGCCGCCTGGCGCGCGCACCCGGTACTGCCGCCGGTAGGCCGGCGCGCCGCGGTAGCGGCCCGGCCCGCCGGAATTCTCGACCATGCCGTAGCCCTCGATCTCGAGCGGATGCAGCGCCTCGATCATCTCGGCCGGCTGGTTGGTCAGGTTGCCGCCGGGGTTGGGGATGCCGAAAGTGCCGTCGCGGTCCGGCATCGCACCCCAGCTCCCCGCCAGTGTCTCGGACAGGACGAATTGCCGGCCCCGGTGCATGCCGCTGATCGCCGGGAAGGTGACACCGCCCTCGCCGGCCGCCGGGATCCTGTCCGGCACGATCTGCGCGAATGCGCCGAGCAGCACGTCAATGGCGCGCCAGCCGACGATCGCCCGCGCCGCACAGGCCGCCGGCGGCCGCGGGTTGACGATGGTGCCTTCCGGCAGGCGGATGTCGATCGCCCGCGCGAAGCCCTCGAAGTTCGGGATTTCCCCGTCGGCAATGCATTTGACGATGAGCTGCACCGCCGACTTGACGAAGGGCGACGGGCAGTTGATCGCGCCCGGCACCTCCGGCGCCGTGCCGGCCCAGTCGACGATCATCCGGCCGCCATCGATGGTCACCGTCACCTTGAGCGGGATCGGCTCCGGGTTGTCGCCGAGCCCGTCCAGATAGTCGGTGAAGGACCACTGCCCGTCAGGCAGCGCGGCGATTTCCCGGCGCGTGACGGCCTCGGCATAGTCGTGCAGGTCGGCGAGAATGGTGCGGAAAGTCTCGCTGCCGTAGCGCTCGACAAGGCCGCCGTAGGCGCGCTCGGCCGTGTTGCAGGCGGCGACCTGGGCGCGCATGTCGCCGGCCAGCTTGTCCGGCACCCGCGTGTTCTGGTGCATCAGCCGGAAGAAGGTCTCGTTGGGCCGGCCCGCCTCGTACATCTTCAATACGGGAATGCGCAGCCCTTCCTGGAAAATCTCCGTGGCGTAGACCGCCGTGCTGCCCGGCGCAATGCCGCCCATGTCAATCTGGTGCACCAGGGTCGCGGCGTAACCTTCCAGTTCGCCGCCGTAGAACAGCGGCTTGACGATATAGACGTCCGGCAGATGCATCCCGCCGGCGGTATATGGATCGTTGAAGACGAAGATGTCGCCGGGGTTCGTATCGTCGCCATACTCGGCGATGAGCGCCTTCATGCCGTCCGGGAAGGAGCCGAGATGCAGCGCCATGGTCAGGCCGTGGGCGACCGCCTCGCCGTGCCGGTCGCACAGGCCGGTCGAATAGTCCATCGAATCGCGCACGATGGAGGAATAGGCCGTGCGCATGATGACCAGCGCCATCTCGTCGGCGATCGACGACAGGGCGTTGCGCACCACCTCCAGGGCGATCGGATCGGCGTTGCGGCCCATGTTGAGTCGGGCGTTGAGTCGGGCGTTGAGTCGGGCCCGGGTCATGCCACGCCTCCCTTCTCCAGCACGATATTCTGCGCCGCATCGAGGCGCGCCGTCCAGCCGGGCGGCACAACGCAGGTCGCGTCGTATTCCTCGACGATCAGCGGGCCGCCGCGCGGCGCTGCCGTCAGGGCCTCGCGCGGCACGACCGGCACGTTCGGCCGGCCCGCCGCCGCGCCGAAAAAAGCCGGGCGGGCGCTGCCGGCAGTCGCACCGCCCGGTTTCGGCTTCGGCGCGGGCTTGTCGACCGCAACGGTCGCGACCGCGCGCAGGGTAACGCTTTCCACGGCGACGGCATCGGCGCGGTGGCCATAGGTCCGTTCGTGCTCGGCGCCGAAGGCGGCGGCCATCGCCGCGGTATCGGGCAGTCCGTCCGGCCCCGCCGGCACCGGAACCGCCAGTTCGTGCGCCTGGCCCTCGTAGCGCAGCTCGGCGAGACGGCGCAGGGCATAGTCGCCGGCAGCATACCCTTCCGCCGCCATGTCCGCGGCGAGGCCGGTTTCCAGTTCCCGGTAAAGGGCGTCGATCGCCGCCGGCCCGGTCTCGGAGAGCAGCGCAAGATGGCTGCGCGCCGCCTCCTGCTCGATGTCGGAGAGCAGCAGGCCGTAGGCGCTGAACACGCCGGGATTGGGCGGCACGACAACCCTCGTCATCTCCAGCAGGTCGGCGATCGCCGCCGCCACGACAGGTCCGTTGCCGCCGAAGGCGAACAGGGCGAAATCGCGCGGGTCGCGGCCGCGGTAGGTCGAGACCGCCTTGACGGCGCGCATCATGGTGCCGCAGGCGACCTCCAGGATGCCGTGGGCGGCGTCCAGCACGTCCCGGCCCAGCACCACGGCGATCCGTTCGGCGACCGACCCTGCGGCAGCTCCGGCGTCGACGGCAAGACCGCCACCGACCAGATAATCCGGATTGAGCCAGCCGAGGGTCAGCACCGCGTCGCAGAAGGTCGGCTCCGTACCGCCCTGCCCGTAGGCGACCGGACCGGGCACGGCGCCGGCGCTGTCCGGCCCGACGCGGACCAGCCCGCCGGCGTCGACCCGCACCAGGCTGCCGCCGCCGGCGCCGATCTCCGAAATATCGATGACCGGTAGCTTGAGCGCGTGGCCGCCGCCCATGACCAGCTTGCTCGACAGGTTGATGCCGGCGCCGACCTCATAGTCGCCGGTCCGGGCGACCTCGCCGGCCTCGACGATGGAGGCCTTGGCCGTGGTGCCGCCCATGTCGAGGGTGATGCAGTCGGCGATCCCGTCGCGCGCGCCGGCGTGGGCCGCGCCGATCACGCCGGCGGCAGGTCCGGACTCGACGATGTAGGCCGGCTTCTCCGCCGCCGCCGCGGCGCTCATGATGCCGCCGTCGGATTTCATCACCAGGATCGACGCGGTCACGCCGATGCCGTCCAGATGCTCCCGCAGCCGGCCGAGATAGCCCCGGATCACCGGCCCGAGATAGGCGTTGATGACGGACGTGCTGGTCCGCTCGTACTCGCGGATGACCGGCAGGAGATCGCTGGAGCAGGTCAGGAACACATCGTCGCCGAGCCGGTCGCGCAGGACGGCCGCGACGCGGCGCTCGTGATCCGGGTTGGCGTAGGCGTGGAGCAGGCAGACGGCGACCGCCTCGACCCCGGCCGCCGCCAGCCGCCCGGCCGCGGCTTCCACGCTTGCCGCATCGAGCGGCCGCCAGACCTGGCCTTCCGGCCCCATCCGTTCATCCGCCTCCAGGCGCAGCCGGCGCGGGACCAGCGGCTCCGACCGGCGATAGTTCAGCGTGTACATCTCCGGGATGCGCAGGCGGCGCATCTCCAGCACGTCGCGGAAGCCGCGCGTGGTGACGAGCCCGGTCAGCGCGCCCTTGCCCTCCAGCACGGCGTTGGTCGCAACGGTCGTGCCGTGGACGACCCGGCCGACGGCGGCTGGTTCGAGCCCCTGCCGGTCAAGCAGCGCCGCAACGCCGTCGCGGATGCCCCGGCCGTAGTCGTCGGGCGTTGACAGAAGCTTATGGGTGTGCAGGGCGCCGTCCGGCGCGGCGAGCACGAGGTCGGTAAAGGTCCCGCCGATGTCGACGCCGAGGCGCCATCCGGATTGCGAACGCGCCATGGCTAACCGTTTTTCCGGAATTCTCTCGTCAAACGGGTTTCGGCGAGACGGTGCGACAGCGGGCCGAACCGCGCGACCTGACCGTCACGCGCCGGCAGCGGGATCGCGACGATTTCCGCCGGCCTCCGTCCGGACCGTGACCGGACAGGCATGCGCGAATATAGCGAGGGCCCGATCGTTTCTGTTCGAGGTATAATTGGCCTCCGGGTTTCGGTAAATTCGGATCGACACAATAGAGTAATGATTACTCAAAACTCTATTTGAATAATTTATCGATTCAGGAATGACGGGAGCAGTCATGGCAAGACGCACAAGCGCGGATGCCTATGAATTTCTTCGGCAGGAGCTCCTGCACGGCGCGCTGATGCCGGGCGAGCGGCTTCGCGTGGCCGACCTGAACGAGCGCTACCGGCTCGGGCTGTCGCCGATCCGGGAGGCGCTGATGCGCCTGACCAGCGAGGGGCTCGTATCCTGGGAAAGTTATCGCGGCGCGCGCGTGCCCGACGACAATCTCGAAGAGTTCCGCGACATGATCCGAACCCGCCGGGAAATCGAGAGGCTGTGCCTGACCAAGGCGATCGAACTGGGCGATGCGAATTGGGAAGCGGAGATTGTGCGGTCCTTCCATGTCATGTCGCGAACCCCGTTTCCCGACCCGACCGACTCCCGGGAAACGACTGCCAACTGGGAACGCTGCCACCGCCAGTTCCACTACGCGCTGGTCGCCGCCTGCGGTTCGGACTGGCTCCTGCAGTTCTGGAACACGCTGGCGGACCAATCGGAACGCTATCGGAAACTGCGGCTGTTCCAGACCGGAGCCGACGAGAGCCGCCAGCTCGACGCCCAGCGCGATCACGAAAGGATCATGGAAGCGGTCATCGGCCGCGACGTGGCTGCCTCAATCGATCTGATGGATGCGCATCTGATCAAGACCGAAAAGGCAATCTCCAAGCTCCTCAAACCCAAGCGCGAAGCGGAAACGGAACCGGGCTGACGGCTTGAGGGCCGTATCGCGCGGGTCTGCGGCCGCCTGGGGAAATACCGGGAACGCCCTTCAGTTCGCAAAGCGCTGCGTTTCCAGCACGAGCCGGCCGCGGGTGTTTTCCCCGGCTTCGAGAATCCGGTGCGCTTCGGCGGCCCTGTCCAGCGGCAGGACCCGGCTGATCAGCGGCCGGAGATGTCCGGCCTCCGCCAGGCCGACGACGGAAGCCAGGATATCGCGATTGTCCTGGATCATGGCCTGGCGCACCGCGATATCCAGCCCGGCCGAGCGGTCCTCGAAGGGCGCGGCGATCAGCCAGACCAGCATGCCGCCGGGCCGCAGCACGCCGTAGGAGCGGGTGTGGACCGCGCCGCCGACCAGGTCGATCGCAACGTCCTGGCCGGACACCGCCGTCTCGAAGGCCACCGTGTCGTAGGGCACGATCCGGTCGCAGCCCAGCGCGGCGACATGGCCGCGGTTGCGTTCGCTGCAGGTGCCGGTCACTTCGGCGCCCAGATGCTTGCACAACTGCACGGCCATGCCGCCGATCGCACCGGCCGCCGCGTGCACCAGCACCCGGTCGCCGGCCTTGACGCCGGCGGTTTCCACCACGGCGATCCAGGCGCAGACCCCGGCATGCATGACGGCGGCAGCCTCGACGAAACCGAAGCCTTCGGGCATCGGCACGACATCGTCCACCGGGCGGACGGCGAGTTGCGCATAGGAGCCCTGGTCGACATGCTGGCAGGTGAAGCAGACCCGGTCGCCGGCGGCGAAGCGGTCGACGCCGGCGCCCACCGCCCGCACGATCCCGGCGCCGTCGCGCCCCGGCACCTTGGGCGGCCGGACCGGGAAGATCGCGGTCAGCTCGCCCTTGCGCAGCTTCCAGTCGCCCGGCACCACGCTGACGGCATGGACCTCGATCAGCAGTTCGCCCGGGCCCGGTTGCGGATCGGGCAGGTCGACCAGTTTCAGTTCCTCCGGCCCGCCGAACCGGTCGAAACGGATGGCTTTCAAGGGGCGCCTCCAGCGTGTGCGCAGGGCCTTTCCGACGACCGCCGCGCGGCGCGGAAACCTTGCGAGAAGGCGGAGGCAAGGTCAATATTGCGCCGCTTTCTTCTCCACCTTGAGGCCGTGCATGACAGGCGATACCCGGGAGACTCCGGCGGCGGCGCGCACCGGGACCGATACAGGCGCGCCGGACCGGCACCAGGTTGCAGACGAACTGGCGCACTTCTCGGCGGTCCTGAAGAGAGTCGGGCCGGCCGATCCGGCCGTCGAGCCCGGCGTCGATTTGCGGCGCCGGCTGGTCCGCGCCGCCGCGAGGTGACCGGCAACCCGGCCGATCTGACGCTTTCGGCCGCCGCCGCGCAGCTCGCCGGCGGCGGCATTTCGGCCGGCGAACTGGCCGCGGCCTGCCTCGACCGGGTCGTGCGCCAGCAGCCCGTTCTCAACACTTTCCTGACCGTGGACGCCGAGGGCGCGGCCGCCGCCGCGGCGGCTTCGGACGCCCGCAGGGCGCGCGGCGAATCCCTCGGCCCGCTGGACGGAATCCCCGTTGCGCACAAGGATCTGTTCGACCGGGCCGGCCGGGTCACGACCGCCGGCGGCATCCTCCTGAACGACCGGGTCGCGGACAATACGGCGACCGTCCTCGCCAGGCTGGACGCCGCCGGAGCCGTCGAGATCGGCACCCTCGGCGCTTCGGAGTTCGCTGCCGGCGCCACGGGCCATAACCGGCACCACGGCGATTGCCGCAATCCCTGGGATCCTGCGCGCATTCCTGGCGGGTCTTCAGGCGCCTCGGCGGCTGCCGTCGCGGCCCGGCAGATCTTCGCCTCCCTCGGCACGGATACCGGCGGGTCGGTCCGGATGCCGGCGCATTTCTGCGGCGCGGTCGGCCTGCGTCCGACCCAGGGCCGGGTCAGCCGCCACGGCATCTTTCCGCGCAGCTGGTCGATGGATAGCGCCGGGCCGCTCGCCCGGACCGCCGAGGACGCCGCCCTGCTGCTTCAGGTGGTCGCCGGGCGCGATCCGGCGGACCCGACAGCCGAGGCGGTTCCGGTTCCCGATTACCGCGCGGCGCTTGAAGAGCCGGTCGCCGGGCTGCGGATCGGCGTACCGACCACCTATTTCCTTGACGAGGTCGACGGCGGTATCCGCGCGTTGCTGGACGCTGCGCTGGAGGCGTTTGCCGGCCTCGGTGTCGCCGTGACGCCGGTCGATGTGCCCGATCCTGCCGTGCCCTTCCGGCTGGCCGTGATCGTCCTCAAGGCGGAGGCGGCCGCCGTTCACGAAGACTGGATGCGCAACCGTCCGGGCGATTACGACCACGGCATCAGGGAGGGCATGGAGACCGGCCTGTCCATTTCCGCTGTCGACTATCTCCGCGCCCTGCGAGAGCGGGGGCCGGTTCTCGCGCGCTGGCTCGCCGGGCCCCTGTCGCAGGCCGATGTCCTGTTCACGCCGGTGCTGGACGATCCGACCCCGACGCTGGCCGAAAGCGCCGTCGCGGATTCCGACGGGGCCGCCAGGGTCATGGCCCGGTTCGGCCGCTGCACCCGGCCGTTCAGCTTCCTCGGCCTGCCGGCGGTTTCGATTCCCTGCGGCTTCCAGACCGGCGGGATGCCGGCGGGGTTTCAACTGGTCGGGCGGCCGTTCGCCGAGGCCACCCTGTTGCGCCTCGGCGACGCGTATCAGAAAGTGACGGACTGGACCGAACGCGCGCCCGCCATCGCTTCGGGCGAGGCGGAACCGAACGCCCCGGCGAGGCCCCGATGACTTCCGATTCGACCGTAACACCGGCCGTCGGACCGGCCGCGACACCGACCGGCAGGATCGGCCTGCGCACGGACGGCATGGTCCGGTGGCTGATCTTCGACCAGCCGGCGAAGCACAATGCCCTGTCCATGGGAATGATCGAGGAGGCGCTCGATGCCGTGCGCGCCTTCTCCGACGACGGCGGCCAGCGCGTGCTCGTGCTGACCGGCGGCGGCGACCGGGCCTTCGTTTCCGGCGGCGACCTTGCAGAGTTCGAAAGGGGACGGGATGCGGACGAGGCGGAGCGCCGGTATCTGGCCCTGGCCGGCGACCTGTTCGAAGCGGTGGCCGACTGCCCGAAACCGACGATCGCGGCGATCCACGGCTATTGTTTCGGCGGCGGCGTGGCCCTGGCCGCCGCATGCGACCTGCGCTATGCCGCCGACGACGCGCAGTTCTGCATCCCGTCGGCCCGTCTTGGGCTGGCCTTTCCCCTGACCTTCGTAAGATGGATGGTCGATCTGATCGGCCCGGCCCCGACGCGGGAAATGCTGTACACCGGCCGGCGTTACGACAGCGCTGAGGCGGACGGGTTCGGTCTGGTCAACCGCGTGTACGCGAAAGCGGCGCTCGACGCCGAGGTTGCGCGCATCGCCGGGACAATCGCCGACAATGCGCCCATGTCGGTGCGTGCGGCCAAGGAGACAATAGGCTATCTCTTGGGGGAGCCTGCAGAGGCCGGCCGTATCGCCTGCGAGGAGGCGGTCGCGGCGTGCGCGAACAGCCGGGATTTTGCCGAAGGCCGCGCCGCCTTCGCGGAAAAACGCAAGCCCGTTTTCGAGGGCCGGTGACGAGGCGCCGGCCTTGGTGAACACGGGTCCGGCAAACACGGGCAGGGTGTCGGGATGAGCCAGGAACGCAGTTTTGTCGAATTGACGGCGCGTGACATCGCGCAGGGCGTGAACGAAGGGCGCTGGACGGCCGAAGCGGTGATCCGCGCCTTTCTGGAACGATGCGACGAGATCGACGGCCGGGTACAGGCCTGGGCGGCCATGGACCCGGATCTGGCGATCGAACAGGCGCGCGCGGTGGACCGAGACGGGAGGGACAAGCCGCTGGCCGGCGTGCCGTTCGGCGTCAAGGACATATTCGAGACCGCGGACTATGCCACGGAATACGGCAGCCCGATCTACAGGGGGCACCGGCCGCGCGCCGACGCCGCCTGCGTCGCGCTGGCCCGCTCTGCCGGCGCCATCATCCTGGGCAAGACGAGGACGACCGAGTTCGCCGCAAACAATCCGACCGTGACGCGAAACCCGCGCGACCTGGGCCGGACGCCCGGCGGCTCGTCGAGCGGCTCCGCGGCGGCCGTCGCAGCGTCGATGGCGCCGGTGGCGATGGGCACGCAGACCGCCGGCTCGGTGATCAGGCCGGCTTCGTATTGCGGTGTCGTCGCCTACAAGCCCACCTTCGGCTATACGCTGCGGGCCGGGTTCAAACCGTCGGCAGGTTCGCTCGACACGGTGGGGTATTTCGCCCGCAACGTCGGCGACGTGGCGGAATTTTCCTCGCTGTCCGACGGCCGGCAATCCTTTCAGGAACCCGACGATCCGGAGGCCGCGCCACGGTTCGCCCTGTGCCGGACCGCGGAATGGTCCGCCGCGGAAAGCGGCACGATCGAGCCGCTCCTGGAATTCGTCGAGGCGCTGCGCGGGGCCGGCGCGAATGTCGCCGATATCACTTTTCCGGTCGGATTCGGCGGTCTGGCCGACGCCCAGTGGACGATCATGGCCTATGAAACGACCCGGTCGCTGACCTGGGAGCGGCTGACCCATCCGGACCTCTGTTCGGAGAAATTGCGCGCCATCTTCGAACTGGGAGAGAGCCTGTCGGACCGGGACTATGGCGCCGCCCGCATCCTTGCCAACCACTGCCGCTCCTCGCTGAACGAAATGCTGCGCCGGGCGGGCGTCCATGTCCTGCTCGCTCCGGCCGCTCCCGGCGAGGCGCCGGAAGGACTCGAGAGCACGGGCGATCCGATCCTGAACCGGGTCTGGACCCTGCTTCATATGCCCTGCATGACGCTGCCGCTGCTCGCCGGCCCGGCCGGCCGGCCGCTGGGCGTTCAGTTGATCGGCCGTATCGGCCGGGACTGGCGGGTCGTACACGCGGCGAAGTGGATCGAGGCCCGCTTCCCCTACCGCGCAACGCCGGACGACGCGGTCGCCTGACCGCTTGCGCGCGGCCGCCCGGTCCGTTCGATCGGGCGGGTCTTGCCGGCCTCGCGCGGCAGGGCGCCGGGCGCAAGCCATTCGATATCCGGCGTCACCCGGAGCCGCGCCCGGCACGCCCGGACGATATCCGCCGCCAGCGCCGGCAGATCGTCGCTGCGCACGGCGGCGCCATGCTCGACCCTCAGGCCCAGCGGCGGCGCGACCTGCGGCCCCGGCCCGTCGACGGCGATCCTGAAGTGGCCGGTCACCCGGGGCCGGAAGCCGGCGAGAACATCCTGGATCGCCGCCGGATAGACGTTGACCCCCTTGACGATCAGCATGTCGTCGGTCCGCCCGAGGATGCGGAACAGCCGGCCGGGCGTCGGGCAATCGGGCGGCGCGTCCCACAGCTGGATCAGGTCGGCCAGGGCGTAGCGCATGAAGGGCGTGCCTTCCCAATCGAGAAAGGTGAAGACCATCTCGCCGACCGCGCCGTCGGTCTGCTCCACCGGCGCGCGGGTCTCCGGATCGATCAGTTCGAGCAGGCAATGGTCTTCGGAGATGAACTGCATGCCGGAAGCGCGCTCCGGCGGCTCGTCCGGCGAGATGCCGTGGAAGGCATGGCCGCCGCCGGTATGGTCGAACACCCTGGCGCCGAAGCCCTCGGCCAGCAGGCTGCGGACTTCCGGCAAGCCGCCGCCCGGTTCGCCGACACAGAAGAAATACCGGATGCCGAGGTCGCGCGCCGGCCGGCCGGCGCGGTCCGGCGCCTGCTCGATCAGGTACCGGCCGAAGGACGGCGTCGCCAGCAGGGCGCACGGCCGCGTAAGGTCGAGATATTGCAGAACGCGGTCGGTGCCGCCCTCGATGCCGACCGGGACGACGCAGGCGCCGAGATGCTGGATGCCGTCCGACAGCGGCAGGCCGCCGGTGAACATGCTGAGCGACACCGCCTGGAGCATGACGTCGCCGGGCCGGATGCCGGCGCGCCAGTATTTGCGGGCGTGCATCTCGTTGATGACGGCGATGTCGTGCGCCGTATGCGTGTAGAGGGTCGGCGTGCCGCTCGTGCCGGAGGTCGAGACGATGCGGACGATCTTCTCGCGCGGCGCGCAGGCCAGAAGTTCGAACGGGTTGCCGAAGCGGTCGAGCGACTCCGCCTGCGCGGCGCGCTGATCCGCCTTGTCCATGAGCGGCAGGCGGGCGAAATCCTCGAACGACCGGATGTCGCCGGGCTCCGCACCCGATTTTTCGAATTGGGCGCGATAGAAGGCGGAGCCCTCGAAGTTATAGCGCAGCTGCCGGGTCAGCCGGTGCCATTGCAAGTCCCGCAGCGCGTCGCGCGGCAGGGTCTCGACCGCCGGATTCCACAGGCGCTGCCGTGGGTCAGTCGGCGGCATCGGCCTTGGGGCCGGCGGCAAACGGCTCGCAGATCTCGAACAGCAGGCCGGTCACGTCGTCCGGCTCGAAAAAGGCGACCCGGCCGTGCACGCCGTCGGCCGGGAAACCGTCCTTGACGGCAAATCCCCGCTCCTTGAGGGCCGCGATGCTCGCCTCGGCGTCGGCGACTTCGGCCGAGACATGGTTGAGGCCGAGCCGGCTGCCCATGACGCCCCGGGCGAACGCCGCCTCGCCGGTATACTGGAGCAGTTCGATCGCCAGGTTTTCGGTGTGGAAGATCGCGGTGCGGAGCTCGTATTGCGGCAGGTCCTTGTAGGACACCTCGTCGCCGAAAACCGGCCGCAGCCGCTCCACGGCGGCGTCAAGGTCGGCGACCATCAGGCCGATATGGTCGATCCGCGGTCGGTTCATCGTTCCGCTCCCCTCAATGCCGCCGTGGCCGTGCGATCGATCTCGCCGTCGGGCGTGACCGCCACGCCATAGTCGCGCGCCGCAGCCTCCGGGCTGATCAGCCCGTTATGCACCTCTTCGGCGACCAGTTCGGCCGGCCGCTCGAAGGGCTCGCCGTAACCGCCGCCGCCGCCCGCCGTCTGCACGAGCACCGTGCCCCTGGCGATGTCGCGCAGGATTTGTTTGGACTTGGCCACCCGCTCGGTCCCGTCCGGCGCGCGCAGCACGGCCCGGTTGAGCACGCCGGTGCCGCCGCCGAACAGCCCAAAGGCTTCGGCGCCCGGCTCTATGCCGTCGCCGAACGCCACAGCGGTGACATTCTCGCCGTCGATGCGGAATGCGGTTTCGGTGCCGAGCCCGCCGCGCCAGCGCCCCGGACCGGCCGAATCGGGCAGGTATTCGTGCTTCGCCAGGACATGGGGGTTCTGGATTTCGAACATTTCGTAATCCTGGGCGAGGATGCCGCCGGCGCAGTTTATCAGGCCGATATGGTCGTAGCCGTCGGCCCCGAAGGTCGCGCCGGAGCCGCCCTTGAGCGCGAGGAACAGGATGTCCGTATAGGGCCGGCCCTTGCGCGGGTCGTCGCCTGTCACGGCAAAGCCGAGAAAGCGGTTCCAGCCGGCGGTCACGGTTTCCGGAATCGCCTGGGCGAAGGCCCGCATGATCGCGTCGGAGGTCGGGCCGGTGATCGAGTTGCCGAAGGTGGTGGCCGCCGGGAAGGCCGCATTGAGGAAGGAACCTTCGGGATTGACGATGTGGACCCGGCGCTGGATGCCGGCATTGTGCGGGATGTCCGGGTCGATCAGCATCAGGAATGTCAGCATGACCGCGGAGGCCGTCGCCGCGTAGGGCGCGTTGACGAAGCCCGGCGTCTGGGGCGACGAGCCGGTGAAATCGAAGGTGACGTGGCCGCCGTCGACCGTCACGGCGAGGCGGATTTCCATGGTCGAGCCGTCGGTTACGCCGTCGTAGAAGACGGTGCTGGTCGCCTCGTAGCGGCCGTCGGGAATCGCCTCGATGCCGCGCGCGACGGTCGCTTCCGTGCTGTCGAACAGATGCGCCTTGTGGGCGAGGAACCGCTCCAGGCCGTAACGGGCGATCAGTTCCTGCATGGCGCGCTCGCCGACCCGCGTCCCGCCGATCTGGGCCTTGATATCCTCCTCGACGATGCGGTAGCGGATGTTGGCGAACACCATGCCCCACACGTCCTTGCGCAGCACGCCGCGGTCGTAGACCTTGAGCGGCGGAATGCGAAGCGCCTCCTGCCAGACCTCGCGCGCGTCCGGGTTGTAGCCGCCGGCCTGGGCGCCGCCGATATCGGCCTGGTGCCCCTTGCAGGCGGCCCAGGCGACGAGCGTTCCGTCATGGAAGATCGGCCGGAAGGCGGCAACGTCGTTGTTCTGGTTGCCGCCGCTGAACACGTCGTTATGCAGGATGACGTCGCCGGGATGGATGTCGGCGCCGAAGAACGCGATGATCCGCTTGCACACCGGCTGCAGGGCAAAGGCGAGCACCGGGATGTATTCCGTCTGCTCCAGCATGTCGCCGTCGGCGTCGTAGAGGCCGGTGACGAAATCCCGCGCCTCGTTGAGGATCGGCGAGCGCGTGGTGCGCAGCAGGGCAAGGCCCATCTCCTCGGTGATCGACTTGAGCCGCCGGGCAATCACCGACGCCAGGACCGGATCGATGGCTTCGGTCCGGGCCGTCATGCCGGACCTGCCGCCCGGTCGGTCAGCACCGCCGTCCCGACCGCGTCGATCCCGGCATCGAAACTGGCGGGAACGAGAATCGTCGTCACCGCCGTCTCGACGATGGCCGGCCCGGAAAGCGCGTTGCCCGGCGCCAGCAGCCCGCCGTCGAAGACCGGCGCGTCGACGAATTCCGCCGCGGCGGGCTCGAAGACCGGCCGGCGCCCCTTGAGGGCTGCCGCCGGGTCGGGGCCGGCGTCCCGCCGGACCTCCAGGCCGGGCTTCGGGGTCCGGCCGAGCGCCGTCATGCGCACGTTGACCAGTTCCACCGCCGTCTCCTCCTCGGCGAGATCGTAGCCGAACATGCGGTCGTGGCTGCGGTGGAACATGGCCGTGACGGTTTCCAGATCGAGGGACTTGAGCGCCGTTTCCGGGATTTCGTCGACCCGGACCTCGTGATACTGGCCGACATAGCGCAGGTCGAGGGCGTAGACGAACTCCCGGTCGTCGTCCGCCACGCCCTCGGCGCGCAGCAGGGCATGCGCTTCGGCTTCCAGGTCCCGGAGCAGGGACAGCAGGACGTCGCTATCCATGTCCCGCGCCGTGAACGGCGTCGCCCAGGAGCGCACGAGGTCGTGGCGCAGGTCGGTGCGCAGCATGCCGGCGGCGCACAGGATGGAGGCCTCGCGCGGCACGAGAACGGTGCCGATGCCCAGCTCGCGGGCGATCATGGCGGCGTGGATCGCCCCGGCGCCGCCGGCGCAGACCAGCGGGAAATCCCGCGGGTCGTAGCCCCGTTCGATGGAGACCTCGCGGATCGCCGAGGCCATGTTGACATTCATCACCCGGTACATGCCGGCCGCCGCGCCGACCGGATCGAGGCCGAGCGGTCCGGCGATCTCCCCGGCAATCGCATGGCGCGCTGCATCGGCATCGAGGCGCATCCGGCCGCCGGCGAAGAAATCCGCCGAGAGATAGCCGAGCAGGAGATTGGCGTCGCTGCAGGTCGGCCGGCCGCCGCCCAGCCCGTAGCAAACGGGCCCCGGCTTTGCGCCGGCGCTCTGCGGCCCCATGCGCAGCAGGCCGCCGCCGTCGATCCAGGCGATCGAGCCTCCGCCGGCGCCGATCGTCTTGATGTCGAGCGACGGCAGGGCCATGGCGAACCTGTCGATCGTCGCGCCGGTCGTCACCGCAGGCGCGCGGTCGAGCGTCAGCGACGCCTCGAAGCTCGTGCCGCCCATGTCGATAGCGATGTTGCGCGGCGAACCGAACCGGCGGGCGTAGATTCCGGCGGCAACCGGCCCCGCGGCCGGGCCGGACAGCAGGGTCGCGGCCGCCCTGTCGATGGCGGCCTGCGGGGCACAGACCCCGCCGTTGGACTGCATGATCAGCAGGGCGCCGCCGAAGCCGGCCGCATCCAGCCGCCCGGTCAACCGCTCCAGGTAGCGCTTGAGGATCGGGCCGACGGCGGCGTTGAGCACGGTTGTGCTGGTGCGCTCGTAATAGCGGACCTGGGGCAGCACGTCGGCGGACGCGCTGACATAGGCGTCCGGCATCAGGGCCCGAAGCTGCGCCGCCGCTGCCCGCTCGTGGGTGGGGTTGGCGTAGGCGTGCATGAAACAGATGGCGACGGCCTGAACGCCGGCGTCCCGGAAGGCCTGTGCCGCGGCGGCCACGTCGTCCGGCTCCAGCGGCAACGCTTCCTCGCCGGTCGCCAGAATGCGGCCGCGCACCGGCAGGCGCAGCCGGCGCGGCACCAGCGGCTTCGGCGCAACGAATTTGTTGTTGTACAACTCCTCGCGGATGCCGCGGCGCATCTGCAGCGCGTCGCGGAAGCCGTGGGTCGTCAGCAGCCCGGTCTTCGCCGTCGCGCCGGTCAGCACCGCGTTTGTCGTGACGGTCGTGCCGTGGACGATGCGCTGCACCCTTCCGAGAAACGCCTCCGGCGTCTTCCCCTCGGCCGCGGCGATCTCCGCCAGCCCGGCCATGACCGCGTCCGACGGATCGTCCGGCGTCGACAGGATCTTGAAGATGCGCCCGGCCCCGCCGCCGCTCAGCAGGAAATCGGTAAACGTCCCGCCGACGTCGATGCCGATCTGGTAGCGGGTTGGCGAATCGGTCATTGCCGGATGTTATTGGTCATGCCGAAGCACCTTGCCGAACCGCGACGATCGGCCGATTGTATACGCCTGTTCCCTGGCAAGGCGTCAACGGAGACGTACGATGAGGAGTATTCTGAAGGCGGCGGCAGCCCTGGCCGCAACCGCCGTATTGACGGCCGGAATCGGCGCGCCCGCTTCGGCGGCGGACATCAAGGCCGGCCTCATGCTCAAGAAGGGCTTCCCGGGCGCGGAGCCGGTCAACGGCATGTTCGAGCTTTTCGAGGCGGAAGTGGAGAAAGGCTCGGGCGGCGCGATCAAGATGGAGATCGTCTACGGCGGCGCGCTCGGCAAGCCCAACGAACGGCTGAACCAGGTCCGCCACGGCATCATCCAGATGTCCGATGCGTCCGACGGCAACTACGCCTCGATCTACAAGGACATCCAGATCCTCTCGATGCCCTACCTGTTCCCGGACGAACAAACGGCCTGGAAGCTGCTCGACGGTCCGGTCGGCACGAAGATGGCCGAGGATATCCGCAAAAAGACCGGCATCCGCGTCCTCGGCTGGTGGGAATCCGGCGGCTTCAAGCATTACAGCGCGAACAGGGCGATCCGCAAACCGGACGACATGAAGGGCCTGAAGATGCGCGTCATGGCGCCGATCTTCGGCATTCCGGTGCTGACCCTCGGCGGCTCGGCGACGCCCATCGCCTTCCCGGAACTCTACACCTCGCTCAAGACCGGCGTGGTCGACGGGCAGGACAACGCCGTCTGGGTGTTCAACCTGATCAAGCTGCATGAGGTTCAGAAATTCCTGATGCTGGACGGCCACATCTATGCCTTCGGGCCGCTCGGCATCAACGACCGCTGGTTCGCCAAGCTGTCGGACAAGCACAAGGCGGTCGTGCTGGCCGCGGGCAAGAAGGCCATCGCCTACAACCGCAAGGCGTCGCGGGACGCCGAAGCGAAAAATATCGCGATGGCGAAGGAACGCGGCGTCACCGTCATCCCCTTCACACGGGAGATGAAGCAGGCGTTCGCGGACCGCGTGCGGCCGGCGGCGATCGCGTGGCTGAAAAAGAATGTCGACACGCCGGCGCTGGTCGACGAGATCATCGCCGAGGTGGCCCGGCTGTCCAAATAGCGTTCCGGACCACGCCGAGCCGCCGGCCGGGCGCCCGGCCCTGACCGTGGTTCCATGACCGGCTGGCTGGAACGGCTGCTGCGGACCATCGGCGCGACGGCGCTGTTGCTGCTGTTCGCGCTGATCGTCGCGCAGGTCGCCATGCGCTACGGCTTCGGCGTCACGCCCTTCTTTACCGAGGAGATGGCCCGCTACGCGCTCGTCTGGTCGGTGCTGGCGGGCGTGGCGGTCTCGATCCGGACCGACGGCCATATCCGGGTGACTTTCGTTCCCGACCTGCTGCGGCCCGGCGCGCGCTGGTACTGGATGCGAACGCTCGACCTGCTGACCGTCGCCCTGCTGCTGATCCTCACCTTCGCTGCGGTGCGCACCGTCGATTTCGCCGGCGGGCAGACCAGCGATGGGCTGCAGGTCTCGCTGCAATATCCCTACGCGGCCCTGCCGGTCGCCTTCGGCCTGGGACTGGTCTTTCTGATCGTCCGCCTGTGGCAGTCCTGGTCCGGCCGGCCGTGGAAGGATGCCGGGTGAGCCTCTCGCTCGGCCTGTTCCTGGCGTCGTTCCTGTTCCTCCTGTTCGCGGGCCTGCCGGTCGCCTGGACGATGGTCGCCGCGTCGCTCCTGTGGCTCGTGGCGAGCGGCCAGACGGCCTTTCTGCCGGTTCTGCCGGAGCGGATCTTCCAGGGCATCGACGTGTTCGTGCTGATGGCGATCCCGCTGTTCATCCTGGCCGGCGAACTGATCAACGAAAGCCGGATCACCGACCGGCTGATCGCCTTCGCCAACGTGCTGTTCGGCTGGATGCGCGGCGGGCTGGCCCAGGTCAATATCGGCGCGTCGATCCTGTTCTCCGGCATCACCGGCGTCGCACTGGGCGACATCGCAGCGCTGGGCAAGGTCTTCATCCCGTCGATGAGCCGGAGCGGCTATTCCGCCGCCTACGCCGCCGCGGTCACCGCGTCCTCCTCCATCATCGGCCCCATGGTGCCGCCGTCGCTGATCGTCGTCATCTACGGCTCGATGACCGGCATCTCCATCGGCGCCCTGTTCGCCGCCTGCATCGTGCCGGGCCTGACGATCGGCTTGTGCCAGATGGCGCTGGTCGGGTTCCAGGCGCGCCGGCGGGGCCACGCCGCCGTCGCGATGGACCGCAGCCTGCCGGCGGTCGCCCGGTCGGCAGGCCGCGCCTTCCCGCCGCTGATGATCCCCGGAATCATCCTGGCCGGCATCCTGGGCGGCATCATGACCCCGACCGAGGCGGGCGGGCTCGCCGCCTTCTATGCCCTGCTGATCGCGGCGTTCCTCTACCGCACCCTGGGCCTGCGCCAGTTCCTGTCAGTGCTCGACCGTTCGGCGGTGTTTTCCGCCCAGCTCCTGATCATCGTCGGCTGCGGCGCGATCTTCACCTGGGTGATGGGGATGGAGAATGTGCCGGCCCTGCTCGAGAACACGGTGCGCGAGCTTGCCCTGCCGCCGGCGCTGCTGCTGATCGCGCTCAACCTCATTATGCTGCTGCTCGGCATGTTCATCGACCCGGTGGCCGCGATCATCCTGTTCGTGCCGATCCTCGCCACCGCGGCCACGGCGGCGGGCGTCGACCCGGTCCATTTCGGCGCCATCGCCATCCTGAACCTGAATATCGGCCTGCTGACCCCGCCGCTCGGCGTCTGCCTGTTCGCGGCGGAGCGGATCGCCGGCTGCGGCCTGCCGGCGCTGCTGCGCGAAACCTGGCCCTTCCTGCTGGTCAGCCTGGCCGCGCTCGTGCTCGTCACCTATGTGCCGGGCCTGAGCCTGTGGCTGCCCCGGCTGCTCGGCTTCTGACGGAAAGCGTGTGCGATGGAAGACCGATGGGCCCATATCTGCTCGGCCGCCGTCGACCGCCCGGCCGCGGACGCGATGGCGTTCCTGCTGGCGCCGGAGAATCTCGCCTCCTGGGCGGTCGGCCTGGGCGACGCCACGGTCCATCCGGACGGCACGGTCGAAGGCGCCTTCCCGGAGACCGGCGCGCCGATTTGGGGCCTTATCGACGCCGACCCGGAGCGCGGCACGATCCTGTTCCATCTCGGCCCCGACCGCGACTCACTGGTCCCCCGGATCATGATCCGCGTGGTGCCGGGAAACGTTCTGGAATGCGATCCCGGGACCTGCGTCGTCTCCCTGATCGCGTGGCGCCAGGCGGGCATGGACGACGCCCGCTGGAGCGGCCTCAGATCCGGCCACGAAAGCGAAATCCGCGAACTGAAGCGGCTGATCGAGAAATCCGCGGGCTGACGCGGCGGGATCGCCGGCGCGCGCAGCCCGTGCCCATCCGCCTCCCCTCTTGCCTTTCGCTCGACAATCGGAATGCTGGCGCCGGTCCATCGCAGGCAATGAATTTCAACTGGCGGGAGGATCCCATGGCGCTGGAAACCAACCTTGCCGGGAGGACGGCGGTCGTCACCGGGGCGTCCGAAGGCATCGGCCGGGCGATCGCCGAACGGCTGGCGGCCGAAGGCGTCGATCTGCACATATCCGCGCGCACCGCGGCGCGGCTCGACGGTCTGAAGGCGGAGATCGAGGCGGCGCATTCCGTGTCGGTCACCTGCCATCCGCGCGACCTCTCGACGAGCGAAGGCCAGGCCGTGCTCGCCGAAGCCTGCCCGGACGCCGACATCCTTATCAACTCCGCCGGCGCGATCCCGAAGGGCCGGATCGACGAGATCCTCGAGCCGCAATGGCGCGCGGTCTGGGACCTCAAGGTCTTCAGCACGATCAACCTGTGCCGCCATTATTACGCCGCGATGAAGGCGCGCGGCGGCGGCGTGATCGTCAACATCATCGGCAACGGCGGCGAGAAACCGGTCGCCGACTATATCTGCGGCAGCACGGCCAACGCCGCCCTGATGGCCTTCACCCGCGCGCTCGGCGGCGGCGGGCCGAAGGACGGCGTGCGCGTCGTCGGCCTCAATCCCGGCCCGGTGGCGACGGAAAAGCTCGTCGGCATGATGCGCAAGGCGGCGCGCGACGCCTGGGGCGACGAAGACCGCTATTCCGAATATTTCGCGCCCTTCGCCTGGGGCCGCGCCGCCACGGTCGAAGAAATCGCCGACATGGCCGTGTTCCTGGCGAGCGACCTGTCGAGCTACACCACCGGCACGATCGTGACCGTCGACGGCGGCATGGTGAACAAGGGGCCGCTGTTCTGAGCAGGCCGGCGGGCCGCACCGATCGCGCGCCGGACTCCGATCCGGGCGGAGAGTCCGTAGGGGAGGGTTTGAAACCCTCCCCTACACAGGTTCGAGCCCGCGCAGTCCGTGGCACCCCCGCCCGACGGAGCGGAAAAAGCGCGTCGGACGGGCAGTAGGAGGGCCGGCTTCCGCTGCCCCGCCCTGCGGTGTAACCTTTGCCAGGCTGAACGAACGAGGGCGCCATGTGGACGACCGAGCGGATTGCGGAGCTGGTGCAGCCCGGCCGGGTGCACCGGGACGCCTACACCGATCCGGGCATCTTCGACCTGGAGATGGAACGGATCTTCGGCCGGGCCTGGCTGCTGCTCGGCCATGACAGCCAGGTCCCGCGCGCGGGCGATTTCGTGACGACGCAGATGGGCCGCCAGCCGGTCCTCATGGTGCGCCAGCGCGACGGCGGCGTGGCGGTGCTGTTCAACCGCTGCGCCCATCGCGGGTCGACCGTGTGCAGCGCCGCGAAGGGCACGGTCACGCAGTTCGTCTGCCCCTATCACGGCTGGACCTACGGCCTGGACGGCGCCTTGCTCGCCGTGCCGTCGCCGGAGGGCTATGCCGAGGAGCGCAGCCCGCAGCGTCGCCTGGGCCTCGCCGAAGTGCCGCGGACCGAAGTGTATCGCGGCTTCGTCTTCGCCAGCCTGGCCGCGGACGGCCCGTCGCTGCGCGATTTTCTCGGCCCGCTGATCTCCTCCTTCGACGACCTGGTCGACCGGGCGCCGGAGGGCGAAGTCGAGGTCGCCGGCGGCGTCTCGCGCCACGCCTATGACGGCAACTGGAAATTCGTGCTGGAGAACCATCTGGACACGATCCATCCGCGCTACGTCCACGCCTCCTCGATCGCCGCCGCCAACGAGCAGGACGACGGCAGCCCGACCGACGGGGCCGGCGAGGTCGGCGTGCGCCAGATGCGCCAGAACGGCGCGCCCAACGAATTGTGGGAAGGCATCGGCCTCTGGGTCGCCGGCGGCGGCCACGGCTACATGGCCGACTATCACGACGACGAGAAGCTGGTCGCGGCGTCGGACGACCCGGTTCATGTCGAATACCAGAAGCGGATGGAGGCGGCCTACGGGCCGGAACGGGCGCGGGAAATCCTGTCGGTCACGCGCTGGAACTCCATCGTCTTCCCCAACGTCTCCTTCATGAGCCAGTTCGGCCAGCTGCGCATCGTCCGGCCGCTCGCCGCCGGCCGCACGGTCCTCGATACCTACGTCTTCCGCCTGAAGGGCGCGCCGGAAGCGATGTTCCGCCGGGCGGTCGCCTTCGCCAACATGGTCAACGGCACCGGCTCGCCGGTGCTGACCGACGACCTGGAAGTATACGAGCGGCTCCAGACCGGCCTCGGCGCCGACGGCAACGAATGGGTCGACACCGGCCGCGGCTTCGGCCGCGACGTGCGCGACGGCGATAACGGCCTCGACCGCGGCGGCACCGGGACCAGCGAGATCGCCGTGCGCAATCAGTTCCGCGCCTGGGCAGGCTACATGACCGGGGCCGGCGCCGCCGATGCCGCGGACATGGCCGTGGCGGCGGAATGAGCGGCAGCTCCGTGCCGGCCTCGGCCCTCGACCCCGCTTCCGACAGGGCGGCAGTCGAAGCCTTCCTGATCCATGAGGCCGACCTGATCGACAGGCGCGACTTCGAGGCGTGGCTCGCCCTCTACACCGACGATTGCCGCTACTGGGTGCCGCTGGAGGAAGGCCAGGCCGATCCGCAGCACACGGTTTCCCTGATCTACGACGACCGCAAGCTGCTCGAAACCCGGGTGCGCCGGCTCGGCCATCCGCGGGTCCACGCCCAGGCGCCGCCGTCCCGCACCGTCCATATGATCGCCAACGTCGCCGTCGAAGCCGAACCGGATGACGGCCGGATCGTCGTGCGTTCGAACCAGACGGTCGCCGAATACCGGCAGGGCCGCACCCGCCTGTTCGCCGGGCGCTGCACCCACCGGCTCGTTCCGGAGAACGGCAGCTACCGCATCGCCTTCAAGCGCATCGACCTGATCGATTCCGAAGGCGAGAACCGCGGTATCCCGATTATTCTGTAGGGCGGTTGGCCCGGTCTTCGACCGCTTCCATGTCGCCAGACCGAAATGCCCGCCCGACCGGGCGACCGTCATGACCGGCAAAATGCCAAGCGCCGATGGCGTGCCGACCGACGGCCTGACCCTGCCGCTCGAACTTGACGCCGGCGACCTTTAGGACCTACCTTTGCGCCATGGCGCAAACATTCGATACCCTTGACGCGGCCCGAAAAATGGAAGCCGCAGGCATGGACATGCGCCAAGCCGAAGCCGTCGCCACGGCTATCCGTGCCGGGCAAGGCGAACTTGTCAGCAAGGTCGATCCGGAAGCCACGGTTGCACAACTCGAACGGCGGCTGATGCTCTACGGCCTCGCGCTTGCCGGTGCGTTGTTTGCGGCGATCAAGTATTTGTAAAGCTTCAGGCAATAAAAATCCGCGTCAACGGCTGCGATTTCAATTGCCGGATCGAGGGCGACGGCCCCGGCATCGTGTTCATCCACGGCGAAATCCACGGCCTCGACTATTGGGCGCCGCAGATCGAGGCCTTCTCCGACCGCTACACCTGCCTGGCCTACGACCGGCGCGGCCATGCCGGCACCGGCATGACGGACTATGGCTTCTCGGTCGAGAACCAGACCGTCGACCTGCTCGGCCTCGTCGAGCATTTCGGGCTGGAAAGGCCGCTCCTGGTCGCGCTCGCCTTCGGCACCACCATCGCCGCCAACTTCGCCGTCAACCATCCGGAGCGCGTGTCCGGCCTCGCCCTGATCGCCTGGGGCGAGCTGTACGAGGCCCGGTCCTACCTGGAACGCTGGCAGGTTGCGGGTCGGGCCGCCGCCGACGCCCTCGAAGCCGGCAGCCGGGACGGACTGGTCGCCTTCCTGCGCGAACACGGCGGCACGAAGTATTTCAAGGTCATCCCGCCGGAGGGCCATCCGTTCCGCGAGCCGGTCATCCAGCTCCTCGCCAACCACCCGGTCGAGGAATACCGCACCGGCATGCTGGAGATGGCGGCCTCGGTTCCGGACGTCATTCCGCGGCTCGAAGCGCTGGACATTCCGGTCATGGGGATCAACGGCACCGCCGACCCCTTCATCGAGGACCCGGCGCGCCTCGGCGGCGTGCGGAATTTCCGCCAGGTGGAACCGGTCGAAGGCGCCGGCCGCTTCCTGCACTGGGAATGTCCCGAAATCTTCAACGCCCGGCTGACCGATTTCTTCGGCCTCTGAACGCGTGCCGTTCCGGCGCCGATAGCGTGGCGGGCAGCGCCGCGATAGGATGCGCGACGCCCGGCCCGCCGCGCTCACCGCCCCAGCGAAAGGTCCGCCATGCCCCGGTCCGATAGGTCGAGTCCCGACAGGCCGCGCCCGGACAGGCCCAATTTCGTCCTGATCATGACGGACCAGCAGCGCGCCGACCATCTGGGCTGCTACGGCAACGGCATCGTCCGGACGCCGCATATCGATTCGATCGCGGCGCGCGGGCTCGCCTTCGACCGCTTCTATGTGGCCAGCCCGATCTGCATGCCCAACCGGGCGACCATCATGACCGGCAAAATGCCGAGCGCCAACGGCGTGCCGACCAACGGCCTGCCCCTGCCGCTCGAATCGACGACCTTCGTCGACCTGCTGCGCGCCGACGGCTACCGCACCGCGCTCGCCGGCAAATGCCATCTCCAGAACATGATGCCGATTCCCGTCGACGCATCGAACTATCCGCCGCCTGCCCCCGGCCGGCCGCCGCCGGCGGCGCTCGCCGAATCCCTGCGCCGCCCGGTCTCCGGCCCCGGCTACGACGCGGAGATGAACGACCTGTGGATTGCCGACCCGGACCGGGCCATGCCGTCGCCCTATTACGGCTTCGACGATGTCCGCCTGGTCATCCGCCACGCCGACGACACACAGGGGCACCATACCCGCTGGCTGCTGCAGCGCACGAACGACCCGGACGCCCTGCGTGGCCCGGAAAACGCGCTCGACCGCGGCACGATCACCGCGCCCCAGGCCTGGCGCACGCGGATGCCGGAGGAGCTCTATTCCACCAGCTATATCCGCGAGGCCGGGATCGAACTGCTGGATGACTTCGCGCGGACGCCGGACCGGCCCTTCTTCCTGCAATATTCCTTTACCGACCCGCACCATCCCTTCACCCCGCCGGGCCGCTACTGGGACATGTACGACCCGGACAACATCCCCGTGCCGGCCTCCCACGGCGCGGAGCATCTCGACCCGTCGGCCCTGTGGCGCAGGTTCCACCGCGACCTTGAGGACGGCGTCGCCCGGCGCGAGCATGTCCATCCCTACGCCCTTTCGGCGCGCGAGGCCCGGGAATCGATCGCGCTGACCTACGGCATGATCTCGATGATCGACGATGCAGTCGGCGCCCTGGTCGCCCGGCTCGATGCGCTCGGGCTGGCCGACAACACGGTGCTGATCTTCACCACGGATCACGGCGACCTGATGGGCGACCACGGCCTGATGCTGAAGCACGGCTTCCACTACGAAGGGCTGATCCGCGTGCCCTTCATCTGGAGCGAGCCGGACGGCGGCGCGGCCGGCGGGACTGGGGGGCGCAGCGACCTGCTCTCCGGCTCGATCGACATCGGCGCGACAGTGCTCGGCCGGGCCGGTCTGGCGCCGCCCAACGGCAACCGCGGCTTCGACCTGATGGCGGCGGCCAGGGACGGCACGCCGGTGCGCGACGCCCTCCTGGTCGAGGAGGAGGATCTGCCGGTCAATTCCAACATCGAACGCTACACGCGCCTGCGCACCCTGGTCACCGGGCGCTGGCGCCTGACTTTCTGGGACGGCGACCGGCTCGGCGAACTGTTCGACCGCGAGGCAGACCCGCTGGAGCTGCGCAACCTGTGGAACGACCCGGCGGCGCAGGGCGTCAAGGCCGAACTCCTCGAACAGATGCTGCGCGAAACCCTGCGCCACCAGGACATGGGCCCGAAGGCGGAATACTGCGCGTGAGGGGTTGGGGCAGGAATGTTCTTCTCCCTTTCCGGGAATTTCTCTGTGGAATTGCGAAACCGCGACTCGAATCCCCCTCCCCTTGGGGGAGGGGCTAGGGGAGGGGTTGTCTGCCGCCGCAAGGAGGTCCGGTTCCGACGTTGCAACAGGCGCCCGCTGACCCCTCCCCCTGACCCCCTCCCCCAAGGGGAGGGGGGAGAAACGGTGCTAACCGGATACATGGGTAACAGGTCCGAAAATCGGCGCGCCGCCACCTACCCCACCCGCGTCTCCTCGATCTGGCGGAGGATGGCGCTGCACAGGGGGCTGCGGCGGTCCATGTAGCCTTCGAGCACGGTGAAATGGTTGAGGCCGGGCAGGTCGAGATAGGCGCCCGGCAGGCCGGCGCGGGTCCAGGCGGCGAGGAAATCCTGGGACTGGCGGTGGAACTCCGCCGATTCGTCGCCGCCGAGCGTGACGATCAGCGGCCCGGCGGACTGCGGGATGTGCCGGATCGGGCTGTTGCGTTCGATCTCCTCAGCGTTCAGCTTCAGCTTGGGCTGGAGCCAGCTGTGTTCGAAGGGCGCGAGGTCGAACAGGCCGGAGACCGCGCAGCCGCTTTTCACGGCGTCGGGCGGCAGGCCCCAGGCGCCGGCCCAGTCGGTCGCCATCAGCATGGCGGTGAGATGGCCGCCGGCGGAATGGCCGGAGACCGAGATCCGATCGGGGTCGCAGTTATGGCGCGCCGCGTTCTCGTAGAGCCATTTCACGGCGGCCCGGTTCTGGCGCACGATCTCGGTCATCGTCACGTTCGGGCAGAGGTCGTAGTTGAGGACGGCGACGGCGACGCCGGCCTCGACCAGCCCCTCGGCAACGAAGCTGAATTCCTTGCTGCTCAGCGAATGCCAGTAGCCGCCGTGGATGAACAGGTGCAGCGGCGCATCCGGCGCCCGGGCCGGATAGAGGTCGAGATGCTCGGCCGCGGTCGGGCCGTAGGCGATGTCGAGCGCGGGCTTGAGCTTGCGGCGCACCCGCTCGCTGTTCGACAGGAAGAACTCGACACAGGCGCCGAAATCCTCGACCGAGGCTTCGACATCGTATTGCGCGTCGATCTCCGCCTGGGTGCGGAAATTCCGGTACAGGAAGCCGCCCGAAGCGGCCGCCGACGCCGGCGCTGTTACAGCGGCAGGCGCGGCAGCCCGGCGGGACGGACCGGGAGCGGCGGGCTGCGCGGCGACTGACGGATTCGGGGCTGACGGTTTCGGGACTGACGATTTCGGGGGCGGCTCTGCGGCAGACTCCGGCGCATCGCCGCTTACCGTCAGCCGGCGTTTGGCTTCGGCGGGAATGCCGCGCGCCCGGCCGCGCCGGGCGAGCCGGTCGTCGAGCGCCAGTTCGACCACCGCCGCGCCGCTGCCCCAGACCGGCCCGTAGGCGTGGACGTAGGCGCCGCGCCATTGCGGCCCGGCCCCGCCGAGCAGCCATTCCAGATGCTTCATGCCCATGTCGCCCCGGGCGTTGGCCGCATAGTCCGGCAGCAGGGCGCGGAGTTGCGAGACGTCGCCGGCGATCAGCGCGTCGAGCAGGCGGCGGTTCCAGTGGTCGTCGGCGTCGCCGGCGAAGCTGTCCTCGGCCGGGTCGATCTCGCGCCGGTGCACCGCGCCGGAAAGGCCGCCGACGCCGATCAGCGCCACCCGCTTGCCCTGTTCGGCCGCGCATTGTACCGCAAGCGCCGCCAGCCGCCCGGTCAGCGCGCCGTCGTGGTAGAGGTTGTTCGACGCCAGGACGAGGGGCCGGCGCGAGTCCGGATTGAGCAGGTTCGCCGCGACGATCGTCCCGGTATCGATGGGGAAGCGGTCGTAGTTGACCGGCTTGGAGCGCACGCCGACATCGTCGGACTGGTCGATGCAGGCCTGGGCCAGTTCGGCGTCGATGTCGAAGTCGTAGGCCAGGTCGCCGAAGGCGTGCCAGTTCTCGTCGACATGGATGCCGCGCACCCGCGGCCTGGTCTGCCAGAGCTGGTCGAGCACCGCGATCCACTGGGTCGAGTAGACGAGGAGAACGTCGGGCCGCGCTTTTTCGAGCGACCGGGCGGCTTCCCTGTATCCATCGAGCAGGGTTTTCCAGCCGGGCGCGTCGGGCCGTAGCAGCGGCAACGGCGTGCCGGGCACCAGGAAGGCGGCGACGACCGCGTTGCCGTCGCGCGCGCGGCGATGGCGGCCGAGCCGGCCGATCAGGTCGGCCAGCGCGGTCGCCTCGAACAGTTCGCGCCAGGCCGAGCGGGCGTCGCGCGCGCTGCGCAGCACGTCGAGCGCGCCGACGACGCCGCGCGGCAGCACCAGGATCACGATGACCGAGGCCAGACCGAGCACGAGCAATGGCTGGTCGAGCCAGCCGGAGAGCAGCCGGTCGATGACGACGAAGATGAGCGCGCCGACGATCGGGCCGGACAGGCTGCCCATGCCGCCGGCGACCGCGACGAAGACGAAATAGGCCGACCAGAAAACCGTGAAGGCCGACGGCGGCGTCAGCGACACCGCATCGACGAAATAGAGGCTGGCGGCGAGGCCGGTGAGCGCCCCGGACAGGACGAAGGCGAGCAGCTTGACCTTGGCGACGTCGACGCCGACGGTCCCCGCCGCCTCGGCGTCGTCGCGCACGGCGGTGAGCGCCAGGCCGATCTGGCTGTTCAGCAGGGCCCGGATGATCCAGGTCGCGAAGACCAGCAGGATCAGGCCGACATAATACATCTCCTCCAGCGTGACCGAGGACGGGATGCGCATGCCGCCGCCGGCGCCGACCAGCTTCCATTCGTTGAAGACGGTGCCGACCGCCGCCGCAATCAGCCAGGTCGCGACTGCAAAATAGGCGCCTTCCAGGGTGAGCAGCGGCATCGCGCCGAGGAAAATGAGCAGCAGGATCATCACCCGGCGGACGTAGGGATCGCCGAACACGTCCCACCACGGATCGTAGTAGACGAGGATTTCGTAGCCGATCCAGAGGGCGACCGCGACGGCGACCGGCCTGAGCACCGCCGGGCCGATCAGGCTGGTGCGCACCGGGATTGCCAGCAGGAAGGCGAAGGCGGCGGAAACCAGGCCGGCGATCGGCATGGCAACCCAGACATGGACGCCGCCGTAGTAGACCAGGATCGCCATGGTGAAGCCGGCGATGCCGACATAGACCTGGTTGCCGAAGGAGAGCAGCCCGCAATAGCCGGCCAGCAGGTTCCAGGCATGGCCGAACACGGCGAAGACGAACAGGGTCAGCAGCAGCTGCGTGATATAGCTGTTCGGCCCGAGGAGCGGCGGCAGCACGACCAGCACGACGAGCCCGGCGGCGACCAGCGCCCGGGCGCGCCAGCCGGTGAGCCATCGGTCGAGGAAGCCGCCCAGCATCGCCGCCTGCCCGCCCCTGCCCGCCGCCTAGCGCCGCCGCGCGAACAGGCCCTGGGGCCGGACCGCCAGGACGAACAGGATCAGGATATAGCCGGCGACGAGCTGCGCCGACGGGCCGAAATAGGTGCCCGCCAGCACCTGGGTGATGCCGAGCAGGACGCCGCCGACCAGACTGCCGACGATCGAGCCGAGCCCGCCGACGATCACCACCCCGAAGGCGACCAGCAGGAAGACCGGCCCGTCGAACGGCTGGAAGGTGCGCGACATGCCGACCATGACCCCGGCGACGCCGGCAATCGCGATGGCGATGCCGCTGGCCAGCGCGTTGATCTTCGGCGTGGCGACGCCCATGAGCGGCGCGATCTCGGCATCGTCCGCCGAGGCGCGGATCGCGCGGCCGGCATGGGTCCGCCTGAGGAACAGGTGCAGCGCGACCAGGATGGCCACGGCGATCACGAAGAAGATCAGCCGCAGGGTCGAGAGGTTCAGATCCTCGGTCAGGCGCACCGCCGAATAGGAGAGCGCGTTGCGGATGATTCGCGCGTCGGACGCGAAGCCGCCGAGCAGCGCGTGGGCGATGACGATGGACAGGCCGAAGGTGACCAGGATCGGCGACATCAGGCCGAAGCCGGCGGACATGCCCTTGCGCTCCATCGACTGGACCGAGATCGCGTTCAGGAGGAAGCGTTGCAGCGCATAGCCGACCCCGAACATCACGGGGATCACGAGCGCCAGCGTGATGAAGGGCGACATCGGCACGAACTGGAGCACCAGCACCGCCAGGTAGGCGGCGAGCACCAGCATGTCGCCGTGGGCCAGGTTGACCATGCGCATGACGCCGAAGGTGAGCGCCAGGCCGATCGCGATGATTCCGTAATAGCCGCCGAGCATGACGCCGGACAGCAGCCCGTTGGCGATGTCGATGAACGTCCAGTACAGGTCTTCGTTCATCCGCCCTGCCCCGCGGTCTCGATGCCGAAATAGGCCGCCGAGACCCGGTCGCGGCCCAGTTCTTCGGGATCGCCCTCAAGCACCACGCGCCCTTCCAGCAGCACGGAAACCGCGCCGGCGACCCGCATCGCGCGCTCGGTATCCTGCTCGATCACGATGCAGGTGACGCCGCGCACGTTGATCGCCGCGATCCGCTCGTAGATCTGGTCGACCACGATCGGCGCCAGCCCGAGCGAGAGCTCGTCGAGCAGGATCAGCTCGGGCGAGGACATGAGCGCCCGGCCGATCGCGACCATCTGCTGTTCGCCGCCGGACATCTGGGACACCGGCTGCTGGCGCCGGTCGGCGAGCCGCGGGAACAGGCTGTAGACATCCTCCAGGGTCTCGCCCAGCCCCGACCGGCAGCGCGGCAGGAAGGCGCCGCAGACCAGGTTCTCCTCCACCGACATGCTGGCGAAGAGCCGCCGGCCCTCCGGCACCATGGTCACGCCCATGCCGACGATGTCTTCGGTCGGCAGCGCATCGATCCTGCGCCCCTTGAATTCGATGCTGCCGGCGGTGTGGGCCGCCCGCCCCCGGTTCATCATGCCGACGATGGCGCGCAGCAGGGTCGACTTGCCGGCCCCGTTGGCGCCGACGATGGAATGGATCGTGCCCTTCTCGACGGCGAAGCCGACGCCGTAGAGCGCGCGGCTCTCGCCGTAGTAGGCCGAGAGGCCCTTGACGGTCAGCAGCGCGGGATGCTCAGGCGCCGAGATAGACACGGCGGACGTCCGGCGAGTTGATGACCTCGTCCGGCCTTCCCTGGGCGATGATGCGGCCGGAATCCAGCGCCAGCAGCCGGTCGGTCGCGGTCAGCATCGTCTTCATGACATGCTCGATCCACAGGACGGTCACGCCGCCGGCGCGGATTCCCGCGACCATGTCGATGAATTCGCCGACCTCGTGGTCGGTCAGGCCGGCGGCGACTTCATCGACCAGCAGCAGTTTCGGGCGCATGGCGAGCGCCCGGGCCAGCTCGTGACGCTTGCGCATGAGCAGCGGCAGCCGCCCGGCCAGCGTATTGCGCGCCGGCGCGAGATGGGTCTGCGCGAGAACCCCGTCGATCCATTCCTCGACCTCGTCCTCGGCCACGCCGCCGCCGAAGATCGCCGCAACCTTGAGGTTGCCGGCGACGGTCATGTGGGTGAAAGGCTTGGGGATCTGGTAGGTCCGGGCGATGCCGGCGCGGGCGCGGTCCTGCGGCGCCCAGCGGGTGATGTCCTTCCCGCCGAATTCGACATAGCCGGAATCCGGCCGGATGTTGCCGGAGATCAGGCCAAACAACGAGGTTTTGCCCGCGCCGTTCGGCCCGATGACGCCGAGGATCTCGCCTTCGTCTATCGAAAAGCTGACGCGATCCGCGACATGGATCGCGCCGAACGCCTTGGACAGCCGCGTTGCAGAAAGAACCGTCGTCATCGCATCCCGGTCGTGCGCTCCGGCCGGCACGATCTTTCTGCAGCGTCACCCGGCGCGCCGCCCCGTTCCTGGTCCGGGGCGCGCGCCGGGCGACCGGAGAACCGGCCGGTTACTTGGCCTGGTACAGGCGCATTTCCGCCGTCTTCTTAACCGACGGATAGACCGCGTTATACACGTTGTCCTTGACCCAGCGCTTGGTTTTCGAATCGACGCGCCATTGTGCGCCGCCCAGGGGCTGCACGGAAAACTGCTGGGCGTTGAACTTGACCTGGCCGACGACGGTTTCGAGATCCGTCTTGGCCAGCGCCGCCAGCAGCTTCGCCCGGTCGGTCGAGCCGGCCCGCTGCATGGCGTCGAACAGCACGTCGTAGGACGCATCGGTATAGGCCAGCGGCGGCGAATAATACTTGCCGGCGTTCTGCGTCTCGTACAGGTCGACGAGGCCCTGGCCGGTATAGCCGCCGTATTTCGACTTGCCCGGATAGGCCGGCGACCAGAAGTTCACGCTCAGGATGTCGATGCCGAACTCGCCGAGTGCCTTCATCGCTTCCGGATATCCTGTCGCCTTGTCGATGATGTACATGCGCGGCTTGAAGCCGGCCTGCGCCGCCTGCTGCAGGTAGTTCTGGAGGTCCGGCGGGGCGAGCACGCCGGTCACCACCTGGACCCGGCCGCGCTTGAACTTGTTGATGATCGCCGAAAAGTCCGGCAAGCCCTGCTTGAAACGGCCGGTATCGACCGGTTTCCAGCCTTCCTTCTTGAAGGTCGGATCGAACAGCGAGGCGAACACGACGCCGTCGGGATCGTTCGGATAGAGATAGCCGATACTGCCGTTGAAGCCGCCGGGCAGCGCCTTGATCATGCCGACATGGTTGGCCACCAGGTCCGGCACGCCGAAGAAGAAGTGGAAGGTGTACTTGTAGGTCTTCGGCTTGCCGTCCGGCCCGTAGAGCCAGGCTTCGACCGGCGTGTTCGAAGTGATGCACGGCACCTTGTAGCGCTCGCACAGGTCGGACGGCGCGTTGGTCGTGTCCGGCGTGCCCTGGGCGAAGACGACATCCACCTTGTCCTTGAGGATGGCGCGGGTCGCCGCTTCGCCGGAGCCCGCCATGGTGCCGCGCGAATCGTAGATCTTGTAGTTGATCTTGCACTTCTTGCCGCCGACCGCGAGGCCGCCGGCCTTGTTGATCGCGCCGACCTTGTTCTCGTCGAGCCACGGCGTTTCCCGGCCCATGTCGAGCAGCGGGCCGGTCAGCGGCACGACGCGGCCGACCGTGATGCTGCAATCCTGCGCCGCAGAGGGTGCCGGCGCGGTCGCAACGGCGGTGCCGGCGATGGCCGCCAGCGCCAGTACAGAGGCTAGTTCCTTACGCATCTTCCAAGTCCTCCCTAGAGTCTGAACTCGATAACCGCGGCGCCGGCGCCATGCGCCGGGCCGTATCCATGCACCCGCGCGCCGAAGAACCGGCCTCCGACCGCGCCGCGGACCCAGGCAAAATGCTTGAAGCCCATATCGACCCGCGCTTCGCGGGCGTAGTCCTCGATCCGGCTGTCAAGCTGGCCCGTTTCGCCCTTTTCCAGCAACCGCAATATGCGCCGGTTCCAGTCGTCGTCGGAATCCGCCGCGATGCGGTCCTGTTCTATGGCGATCGGCTCGCGAAAGACGGTGCCGGACAGTCCGCCCACGCCGACCACCGCCACCTTCTTGTTCTGGGCGCGCGCCGTTGCGGCGGCGATCCCGGCCATTTTCATGGTCGTGGCGGCGTCGTGGTAGAGATTGTTGGCCGCCATCGCGAGCGGGAAGCGGCCGTCGGGGTCGAGCAGCCGGGTCGCGACGATGGTGCCGCTGTCGATCGGAAACTGGTCGTAGTCGACGCTCTTGGACGAAATTCCGGCGGCCTTGACCGCGGCCACGCAGGCGAGGGCCAGATCGGTATCGACGCGAATGTCGAACGGCAGGTCGCCCAGATCGTGCCAGTTCTCGTCGACATGGGTCCCGGTCAGCCGCGGCCGGGCCTGCCAGAGGGCGTCGAGCACCGCGATCCACTGGGTCGAATAGAGGAGGATGGCATCGGGACGCGACACCGCCAGCGCCCTGGCCGCCCGTTCGAAGCCGGCGACGATCGGTCTCCAGGGCGGATTGTCGGGCCGTAACAGATGCAGGGGCGAGCCCGGCACGAGGAAGGCGGAAACCGCGGTCACCGCATCGCGCCTGCATAGGCTTCGCGCCCGCCGGCGGGCGGCGGAACCGGCGCGGCGCCGGCCAGCCCGGCCTTCACCAGGTTCCATTCCATGACCGCATTGCCGGTGCCGATGACCGTGCCGTAGCCGTGGAGCTCGCCGGGCAGTTCCGGATAGCCCATGGCCGCGAACATCCAGGTGAAGGCGCCGGATTTCACCTCGGCGAACGCCTCGTCGATGAATTGCGGCAGGATCCGGAAGACCTCGGCGGTCTTGCCCTGGCGCAGCAGCTCGATGATCCGCATGTCCCACTTGTAGCCGTCATAGCTCTGCGGATGCTCGCGCGACATGTCTTCGGGCGTGTCTGGCTCTTCGTGGAAATGCCAGTGGCACAGGGTGTTGGACGCCAGCAGCACAGCGCGCCGCCCGGTCGCCTCGATGGCCTCCCGGGTCGCCTTGCCGAGCGTGTCCATCTCGTCCAGGCCTTCCTCGGTCGTCAGGTAATAGGGCGAGTTGTTCGCCGAAATGCCGACGATCGGAATGTCCCATTGCGGGCGGATCATGTGCAGCGTGGTGATGGTGCCGTAGTCGACCCGGAATTTCGGGTTGCGCATCATCATCGCCGTCAGGCCGTGCTGGGCCGCCTTTTCGCAGCAGGCTTCGGCCAGTTCGACGTCGACCTCGAGTTCGAAGCTGTAGCGGAACAGGTTCGGGAAGATCGGATCGACCGACTTGCCGGAGAGGTGCCGGACGCCGAGGAAATGGTGCCCGACCTGGGTGATCCAGTGCGGCGAGTGGACGAGCAATACATCCGGCCGCAGCTCGTCCAGGCTTTCGCGCGCGCGTTCGTAGGCCCAGCGCAGCGGTTCCCAGCCGCCTTCGGATTTCGGCTCGTTCTGCGGCGGGTTCTCGCCGTAGACCAGATGGGGCGGATGCGGCGCCAGAAAGCCTGCGATGATTTCGCCGTTTGCCATGGCCTTCTTCCCCACGCCTGCTTCCCCGCGCGGCGCACGGGGGCCGGTTCCGGGAGGCGGGACGATAGCGGAAACCGGCGCCGGCGCGGTCGGAGAACCGCCCGGCCCGGCGCGCGATCCGATCGCGCCGAGCCCCCGAAAAATCAACGCATTGTTGCCGTGACCGCTGGTCAGCACAATAACCGATTCGGTATCATCTTTTCATCGAATCGGTATCTATTGCGCAGCGCGCCGGCCGCCCGGCGCAGAACGGGAGCTGGGCCATGAATTTCCGCCGCCTCCACTATTTCGTCGCCGTCGCCGACGAGCTGCATTTCGGCCGGGCGGCGGCGCGCCTCGGCATCGCGCAGCCGCCGCTGTCGCGCCAGATCAAGGCGCTGGAGGAGGAACTCGGTGCAGTCCTCTTCAACCGGTCGCGCAGCCAGATCCGGCTGACCGACGCCGGCGAAATCCTGCGCGAACGGGCGCGGGACATCCTGGGCCGGGTGGAGAATGCCGAAGAAGCCGTCCGGCAGGCCGGCGCCGGGACGATCGGCAGCCTGACCATCGGCTTCGTCAGCTCCGCGACCTACAGCGTGCTGCCCGATATCGTCCACGCCTTCCGCGCAGAGAATGCGGACGTCGAACTCACCCTGGTTCCCATGAACAATGCCGGCCAGCGTGACGCCCTGATCCAGCGGCGCATGGATATCGGCATCGCCCGGCCGCGGATCGACGACGACGAGCTGCGCCACGAAACGATCAACCGCGAGCGGCTGGTCGTGGCGCTGCCGGCGACCGACCCGCTGGCCGGGATGCCGGCGTTGACTGTCGCCGACCTGGCGAACCGGGAATTCGTGCTCTACCCGGACAAGCCGCGGCCGACCTTCGCCGACCACGTTATCGCGATCTGCCGCTCCCGCGGCGTGGAACCGAGGGTCGCGCAGCTCGTCTACGACTACCAGACGGCCGCCGGCCTGGTATCCGTCGGCGTCGGGGTCTCGCTGGTGCCGGAATCGACCGCCACCGGCGAACGCAGGGGCCTGGTCTGCCGGCCGCTCGACGGTGTGAAGGCGGAGACCGAGCTGAGCGTGAACTGGCGGATCGACAGCCGCGGGCCGCTGGTCCACCGCTTCGTCGATACGGCACGCAGCGTGAGCCGCCGCATCCTGGCCTGATCCGCGGGCATCGGCCCGAATTGCCGGGCCGCACAATACCGGCCCGGTATTGTGCGATATCCGAACGGTGGATCGCGGGTTCGGGCAGAACCCGGAAAATTGCGGAATTCCGTGGATTTCCACTTGCGCCGCCAAAGGGCGTGGCGGCGCGGCCGGGCCGGACGGCCGACGCCCCCGTGCCCGGCGATTGCAAACCTGCCCCGATAAACATTAGTTTCCCGGTAGCTCTCCCGGTCCTGCGCGGTCCGGGGCGGCGGCAGGCCGGAGCGAAAACGGCGCGATAACCATCCTCCGGGGAGGCGGACATGACATTGGGCAACGCCGTTCTGGCGATCGTAATCGCCCTCGTCGCGATCGTCGTCCTGTGGCTGCTGTTCTGGTGGCTCTACCGCCGCGCGACCAAGGAACTGTCGTTCGTCCGCACCGGCTTCGGCGGCCAGAAGGTGGTGATGAACGGCGGCGCGCTGGTGCTGCCCGTCCTGCACGACATCATCCAGGTCAACATGAACGCGCTGCGCATCGACGTGGCGCGGGCGGCGCGCAACGCGCTGATCACGCGGGACCGGCTGCGGGTCGACGTGTCGGCCGATTTCCTGGTCCGGGTCGGCGCCGATCACGAGGCCATCGCGACCGCGGCGCAGAGCCTGGGCACCAAGACGCTGCGGGTCGAATTGCTCAAGGAGCTGATCGAGGGCCGCCTGACCGACGCCCTGCGCTCGGTCGCCGCCGAGATGAGCATGGAGGAATTGCACGAGAAGCGGATCGAGTTCGTGCGCCGGGTGCGGGAGACCCTGGCCGACGACCTCGCCTCCATCGGCCTCGAACTCCAGTCGGTCTCGTTGACCAGCCTCGACCAGACCGACCGGGAGCATTTCAATCCGCAGAACGCGTTCGACGCCGAGGGCCTGACCCGGCTGACCCAGGAGATCGAGAACCGGCGCCGCCAGCGCAACGAGATCGAGCAGGACACGGAGGTCGAGATCCAGGCGCGCAACCTGAAGGCCGAGCAGGAAAAGCTGGAGATCGCGCGCGACGAGGAATTCGCCCGCCTCGAACAGGAACGGGCGGTTTCGACCCGGCGCGCCGAGCAGCGCAGCGAGGTCGCCGCGCGCGAGGCCGAGAAGGAACGCGAGATGGAGGAGGCCCGGATCGCGTCCGGCAAGGCGATCGACCTCGCCAAGGTGGCGAGCGACCAGGAGATCGAGGCAAGACGCATCGCCGCCGAGCAGGAAGTGCGCGAGCGCGACATCGAGCGCGACATCGCCGTGGAACTGGCCCGGCACAACCGCAGCATCGAGATCGACACCAAAGCGAAAGAGCAGAGCAAGGTCCGCGCCGAGGCCGAAGATGCGCGGGCCGAGGCCGAACGCGCGGCGGAGGCCGTGGAGACGGTGCGCGAGATCGAGCGCGCCGAACGGCAGAAGCGGATCGACCTGATCGAGGCGCAGCGGGAGGCCGAGAAATCGGCCATCGACACCGTGTCCTCGGCGACCGCGAAGCGCGAGGCCGCCGGCGAACTGGCCGAGGCCGACCGGCTCCAGACCGACAGCGAAGCCGGCCGGATCAAGGCGATGGCCGAAGCGGAATCCGAAGGCGAAAAGCTGCGCGCCGCCGCCATGGAGCTGCGCAGCAGCATCGAGGCCGCCGCCAAGCGCGCCATGAACGACGCCGATTCCGGCCTCAGCCCGGAGTTGATCGACATGAAGATCCGGCTCGCCATCGTCGAGCATCTCCAGGGCATGATCGCCGAGAGCGTGAAGCCGCTGGAGCGGATCGAGGGCATCAAGATCGTCCATGTCGACGGCCTCGCGCCCCAGAGCGGCGGCGGCGCGGCGGAGGGCGAGAAGCGCGAGACCGGCCTCTCCGACCAGATCGTCAACAGCGCCCTGCGCTACCGCGCCCACGCCCCGGTGCTCGACCAGCTCCTGAAAGACGTCGGCTTCTCCGCCGACGACCCGGAAGAACTGCAAAGCGCGCTCACCCGGATGCTGCGCTCGGGGGATGCGGGGGAGACGGGCGGCGAGAAGGAGTAGGGGCGGAATTCTGCCGGCCGCTCCCCGAGCCACTCACCGTCATTTCGACCGGAGCGGGCCGCACGCCCGCGCAGCGGAGAAATCTTTCCCGCGCCGTGGCGGGTCCGAAGCGCCGTAGCCGAAAGATTTCTCCACTACGCGGCTTCGCCGCTCCGGTCGAAATGACGGGTCAGGCCTTCACACCCGCCCCCTACGGCACAGCCGCAAGCAACGCCTTCGTATAGTCGTGCTGCGGCGCGCGGAAGACCTGCTCGGTCGGGCCCTGTTCGACGATCCGGCCGCGGTTCATGATCGCGACCCGGCCGCACAGGTAGCGCACGACCGAGAGGTCGTGGCTGATGAACAGCATGGAGATCTGCATCTGCGCGCGCATGTCGAGCAGCAGGTTGAGGATCTGCGCCTGCACCGACACGTCGAGGCCCGAGACGATCTCGTCGGCGACCAGCACCTTGGGCGCGGTGCACAGCGCCCGGGCGATGTTGACCCGCTGGCGCTGGCCGCCGGAGACCTGCACCGGATAGCGGCCGATCGTGTCCTGGGGCAGGCCGGTCTGGCCGAGCAGGTCGCGCGCGCGCTCCAGCCGCTCGGGCCAGCGCGCCGGCGGGCGGCGCACCTCCATCGACTGGGTCACCAGCCGGCCGATGCGCTGGCGCGGGTTGAGGGCCGATTGCGGGTCCTGGAAGATCATCTGGATGAGCGCGATTCGCTGCTTCGCGGTGCGCTGGAACGGGCCTGTGATGTCCTGCCCGTCGACGACAATCCGGCCGCCGTCCGGCGTTTCGAGGCCGAGCAGCAGGCGGGCGACGGTGGATTTCCCGCTGCCGCTCTCGCCGACCAGGCCGACGAATTCGCCGGGCGCGATGTCGAGGCTCACCCCGTCGACCGCGACCACCGGCGCGCGGCGGCGGCCGAGCCAGTTGCGGCCGGAGCGGAAGGTCTTGCCCAGCCCGTCGACCGACAGGATCGGCGGCGCGGCGGCGTCGGCCGCGGCGCGGGGCAGGTCGCCCTGCCCGGCCAGCGCCGACGCCTGTTTCATGCACGCCCCGGCGCCGCGCACGAACCGGCCCGGCGCAACCTCGGTCAGCGCCGTGCGGGCGGCGGCGCAGGCCTCGTCGCGCACCGGGCAGCGCGGGGCGAAGCGGCAGCCGGGCAGGTCGGCGAAACCGCTCAGGCCCGGCATGTGGTCGGGCAGCGCGGCCAGCCGGCGCACCGGCCCGGCGATGCCGGGATTGGCGGCGACCAGGCTGCGCGTATAGGGATGCAGCGGATCGCTGAGCAGCGCCGCCGCCGGCCCGGTCTCGACGATCTCGCCGGCATACATCACGGCAAGGCGCTGGCAATGCTGCGCCGCCAGCCGCAGATCGTGGGTGATGAAGAGCAGGCCGGTCTCGCTGTCGCGCTGCAATTCGTCGATCAGCTCCATCACCCGCGCCTGGGTGATGACGTCCAGCGCCGTGGTCGGCTCGTCGGCGATAATCAGGTCAGGCTTGCCGGCGAAGGCCATGGCGATCAGCGCGCGCTGGCACTGGCCGCCGGAAAGCTGGTGCGGAAAGCGGCCGAGCAGGTCGGCCGGGCGCGGCAGATGGACCGAATCGAGCGCGGCGAGCGCCCGTTCGCGCCGCGCCGCCTTGCCGTCCCGGCCGAGACGCCGGAGATGCTCGTCGAACTGGGCGCCGAGCGACAGGACCGGGTTGAGCGACGTCATCGGGTGCTGGGGCACGAAGGCGATGGCGTCGCCGAGCAGGCCGGTGCGCTCGCGCGGCGCCATGGCCAGCAGGTCGCGGTCGAGGAAGGTCACGCTGCCGCGGCTCGTTGCGAAACCCCTGGGCAGCATGCCGGCGATCAGCCGGCCGACCATCGACTTGCCGGCGCCGGATTCGCCGACGACGCCGACCAGCTCGCCCCGGCCGACGGCCAGCGAGACATCGCGCAGCACGTCGATCCGCCGGCCGCCGGCCTCGGTCGTCACGTTGACGTCGTTGAGGGCGAGGAGCGTCATGACAGGGCGCTCAGTGCTGCTGCAGCCGGGCGTCGAAGGTCCGGCGCAGACCGTCGCCCAGCAGGTTGAAGGCGAGCACGGTCGTCACGATGGCGAGGATCGGCAGCACCAGCCCCCAGGCCGACTGGTACATGTAGTTGCGCGCGTCGGCGATCATCACGCCCCAGGCCGGGATGCTCGCCTCGACGCTCATGCCGACGAAGCTGAGGATCGCCTCGACGATCACGGCGATGCCCATCTCCAGGCTCATCAGCGTGATGATCGTCGGCGCGGCGGCCGGCAGCACCTCGCGCACCATCGTGCGCATGTGGGAAAAGCCGGAGAGCCGGGCGGCATCGACATAATTCTGCCGGCGGATCACCAGCACCTCGCTGCGCACGACGCGGCAGAAGCGCGTCCAGTCGACCAGGATGATCGCCAGGATGACGTTGCCGATGCCGACGCCGAAGCCGACGATCAGGATCAGCGACAGCACGACCGGCGGGAAGGACATCCACAGGTCGACGGCGCGCGAGATCAGCCAGTCGATCACGCCGCCGAAATAGCCGGCGAGCAGGGCCAGCGCGGTGCCCATCAGCATCGTGCCGACCGCGGCGCAGACCGCCACGAACAGGGCGACCCTTGTGCCGTAGATCAGCCGGGACAGGGTATCGCGGCCGAGATTGTCGGTGCCGAGCCAGAAGCCCGGCTCGGCATTGTCGGTCCAGAACGGCCCCTTGAGCGCGTTGAGCAGGTCCTGCTCGTTGGGATCGTAGGGGGCGATCAGCGGCGCGGCGGCGGCGCAGAACAGCAAGATGAGCAGGATCGACCCGCCGACGACGACGCGGCCCGACCGCAAGGCGCGCCGGAGCGGGCTCTCGCCGGCGACGGCCGCCGCGCTCATTGCCAATTCCGCGCTCACCGGGCCCGCCGCAGCTTGGGGTTGACGACGATGTAGACCACGTCGACGGCCAGGTTGATGGTCAGCACGGCCAGCGCAAAGACCAGCGCGGCGCCCTGGATGATCGGCAGGTCGGTATTGCGCACCGCCTCGACCATCAGGTTGCCGAGGCCGGGATAGGAGTAGATGACCTCGACCAGAAGCGTGCCGCCGAACAGGAAGCCGAACTGGACGCCCATCAGCGACAGGGTCGGCAGCAGCGCGTTGCGCAGGGCGTGGCGGTTGACCACCCGGCGCTCCGGCACGCCGCGCAGCCGCGCCATCGTGACATAATCCTCGCCGATCACGTCGAGCAGGCTGGAGCGCAGCAGGCGCATGATGAGCGGCACGGTGCCGAGCGCGAGCGCCAGCGCCGGCAGCAGCATGTGCCGGATCGCTTCGAAGAAGGCCGTGAGGTCGCCGGTCAGCAGGCAGTCGAGCAGCAGGAAACCGGTGACCCTGGGAATCGTCATGTCCGGCGGCAGGCGGCCGGCGAAGGGCAGCAGGTTGAACGCGACGCCGAAGACCAGGATCAGGAACAGCGCCCAGAGGAATTCCGGGATCGACATCATCAGCGTGCTGCCGACATCGACCGCCTGCTCCGACGGCCGGCCGCGCAGCCGGAACAGGAGAATGCCGCCGGGCAGCCCGATCGCCGTCGCGAACAGGGCGCCGAAAACCGCGAGTTCGATGGTCGCCGGCAGGGACTGGCCGATCAGCTTGAAAACCGGCTGCCCGAAGGCGATGGACCGGCCCAGGTCGCCTTCGAGGATGTGGCCGAGCCAGATCGCATACTGGTGCATGACCGGCAGGTGCAGGCCCATTTCGCGCCGCAGTGCCTCAATATCCTCGTTCGTCGCGTTCGGCGGCATGGACATGGCCACCGGATCGGCCGGAATCAGCCGCAGCACGATGAAGACCAGGATCGAGACGAGCAGCATCAGCGGGATCGCGACCGCGATCCGGCGCAACACGATGCCGAGGATTTCGCCGCTCATCGGGCAGACATAAGGCCCGCGCGCACAGGCGCGCAAGCGGCGGCCGGGAAGAGAAGGAAAACCGGCAACGCGGCGGCCCGGCGGGATGTTCTCCGCCGGGCCGCGCGCATTACCGGCGTTTCAGGGCCTATTTCCAGGACCAGGTTTGGGGCAGCGCCCAGCCGTTGTTGTACTGCACCACCCCGAGATCGCTCTTGTGGACCCAGGTGATCACGGACTGCAGCAGCGGCATGACGGCGCCCTGCTTCGACGCGTAGACGGCAACATCCTTGTAGCCCTGGATGCGCTTGTCATAGTCGACGACGCCGAACAGCTTCATCACCCGGCCGCCGACATCCATGTCCTTCCAGGCCGAGAAGGGCAGCTTCGGATGCATCAGGTAGCCGGTGAACATCTCCGGGTCGCCGACGGCGTTGTCCCAGCTGTAGAGAGTCGCCTCCGGCAGCTTGTTGCCGCGGTTGAGCTCGAAATATTTCGAGTACTCGATCACCTGCAGATTGGCCTCGATGCCGACCTTCTTCCACATCGAGACGATCGCCCGGGCGATGTCGTAGTCGCCGGGGAAATTGCCGTTGAAGCTGGCCATGCCGATCTTGAGCGGCTTGTCGGTGCTGAAACCGGATTTCGCCAGCAGCGCCTTCGATTTCGCCGGATCGTAGGGGAATTCGAAATCCTTGACATAGCCGGGCGTGCCGGGCGGCGCGACGATCGACAGCGGCACCGCCTTGCCGGCATAGAGCGCCTGCGAAATCGCCTTCTTGTTGATCGCGTGATGTGCGGCCAGCCGGACATTCTTGTCGGCGAACGCCTTGTCGCTGCGGATCTGCAGCAGGATCACGCGCGAGATCGGGAAGATCCGGCCGCTCAGCGCCGCCATCTTGTCCAGCCGTCCGACTTCGCGAATCGGCACGTCCGGCGCGAAATCGACCCGGCCGGACTGGACCGCCGCGACGCGGGCCGACGGGTCCTTCATGATCAGGATCGTCACCTTGCGGATTTTCGGCTTCGGCCCCCAGTATTTGTCGAAGGCTTCGAGCACGATGCGCGAGTTGCGCTGATAGTCCACGACCTTGTAGGGCCCGCTGCCCATCGGCTTGTCGGCGAAGCCGTCGGCGCCGACCTTCTCGACATGGTGCTTCGGCACCACGAAGTTGGCCAGGAACGCCAGCCACGGGATCGCCGTCGCCATCGGCTTGCTCAGCTTGATGACCGCGCGGGTCGGCGTCGGGGTCTCGATATCGGCGACGTTGCGCCAAATCCGCACGAGGTCGATCTTGTGGCCCGCCTTGCCGCGTTCGAGGAAGGTGTATTTGACATCGGCCGACGTCACCTTGGTGCCGTCGTGCCAGTAGGCGTTGTCCCGGATGTCCAGCGTCACGGTCTTGCCGTCCGCCGACTGGGACCATTTCGTCGCGAGCGACGCCTCCAGCTTTATGTCCGGCGCCTGCGTGAGCAGCTGGTCGTAGACCATCTTGTAGAGCGATTGCCGGACCGGAACCGTCCGCTTGTTCGGATCCCAAGTCTGGGGATCGACCTGCCAGGCGATCACCACGCTGTCCTTCGCGGCCTGGGCCTGGGGCGCCAGCGACCCGGCAACGGCCAGAACGGCCGCGGCGCCGGCGGCCACGCCGGCAATCAAAGTGCGTCTACGCATTGAACCCTCCTCCTTGTGCGATGACGTAAGATTCCGGCGACACCGTAACAGCAACCGGCGCCGCTGTACAAATGCCGCGCTAGACCGATTTCCAGTCGACCGCCTGCTCGAAGGCGTGGGCGGCGCGATAGAGCGTCGATTCGTCGAAATGCCGCCCGGTCAGCATCAGGCCGACCGGCAATCCACCGCGCATGGCGCAGGGAATGCTGATCGACGGATGGCCGGTGCAGTCGATCGGCGCCGTGTTCGGGATCGGCGTGAAGCCGGGCACCATATCTTCCTCCCGGCTGCGGTCTTCCGGCGGCAGCTTCGAGCCCTTGATCGGCGAGGTCGGCGTCAGCAGGATATCGACGTCCTCCAGCGCCGCATCGTAGGCCGCGCGCAGCAGGCGGCTGAGATTCTGCGCCTTGGCGTAGTAGCGGCCGTGATGGACCGTGCGCATGTGCTCGGCGCACAGCATCCCCAGCTTGAAGATTTCCGAGAACATGTTCGACTTGGCCTGCCAGCCGTTGAGCTTTTCCAGCAGGCTGGGCACATAGGCGCCCTTCCAGTTGTGGCCGTTGCCCAGCCCCTTGAGGATCTGCTCGTAGGCGCCCTCGCAGGCGATCGGCACCCAGACCGGCATGCCGAGTTCGCGATGGGCCGGCACGGAAATTTCCGTCACCGCCGCGCCCAGCGAGGCGAAGACCTGCGCGGCGGCCCGCGCGGCCTCGTCGACATCCGCCTCGCTGTCCTCGAAACCGAAGCCCTCCTGCATGACGCCGATACGCAGGCCCGCGACCGGCTGGCCCAGCGCTTGGGTATAGCGCGCGGTGCGCGGCGTGTACTGGCGCGGGTCGAGCCCGTCTTCCCCGGCCAGCACCTCCAGATAGAGCGCATTGTCCTCGACGGTCCGGCTCATCGGGCCGAGATGGTCGAGCGTCATCTCGATCGACGCCGCGCCGGTATAAGGCACCAGGCCCCAGGTCGGCTTCATGCCGACAAGGCCGCTGAACGCCGCCGGCTCGCGGATCGAGCCGCCCTGGTCGCTGCCGATGGCGAGATCGACCTCGCCGGCCGCCAGCAGCGCCGCGCAGCCGGAGGACGAACCGCCCGGCGTGTATTCCGGATTCAGCGGGTTGAGCGTCGTCTTCTGGGCGTTGGTATGGCTGCTGCCGGAATAGCAGAAATACTCGCAATGGGCCTTGCCGAGAATCGTGCCGCCGGCGTCCAGCGTGCGGGTCACCACCGTGGCGTCGACCTCCGGCACATAGCCCTCCAGCACCGAGGCGCCGTTCATCATCGGCAGGCCGGCGACGCAGATATTGTCCTTGATCGCCACCGTCTTGCCGCGCAGCTTGCCGCGCTTGCTGCCCTCGATGGTCGATTTGACGTACCAGGCGCGCAGCGGGTCTTCCGCGTCGGTCGGGAAATGGCCCGGCGTGCGCGGATATTTGACCGGCGGCAGGTTGTCCGGCAGCCGGTCGAGCGGCCGGTAATAGGTCTCCACCGTGCCGCGGATCATGTCGGTGAATTCGTCCAGATCGGCGGGTTCGAGCGAAAGGCCGAGCGTGTCCGCGGCGCGCGCGATCTGTTCCCGTGTGGGCGGTTTGGCCGTCATGGGGCAGCGTCCTCCGTTTCGCCCGGTGTATAGCCCGGTGTACAGTTCTCGTTCCGGCGGGAACCCATAGCACAGACCGGCGGCGCTGAAAGCCGGCCACGACAGCGTGATCGCGGAAAGGCGGCGACTTGTGGCATGCTGGCGCCGAATTCCGGCAGCCGCTGCGAGCGCCCATGAATCTCAGCGCCCAGGAAATCGCCCGCCTGCACGCCCTGCCCCTCTTCGCGGGCCTGTCTGCCGAGAGCCTCACGGACCTGCTCGGGGATTGCGCGGTCCGGATGCACGGCAAACGCAAGACCCTGTTCCTGCAGGGCGACCCGGCAACCCATTTCTTTGTCGTCCTCTCCGGCTGGGTAAAGCTGTTCCGCCTGCGCCCGGACGGCGCCGAAGTGGTGGTGGAGATCTTCGGTCCGGGCGAATCCTTCGCCGAAGGCGCCATGCACATGCCCGAGGGCTATCCGGTCAGCGCCGAGATGGTCGAGGATGGCCGGCTGCTGGCGGTGCCGACCGCGGCCTTCGGCGAGCGGGTGCGGCAGGATCCGAACCTGGCGATCAGCATGCTCGCGTCGATGGCGGTGCGGCTCAAGGAGCTCGTCAACCGTATCGAGAAAAAGGAAACCCAGACCGCCGCCCAGCGGGTCGCGGATTTCCTCCTCAAGTTCGGCGGGCCGGCCCCCCGGACGGATGCAGGGACGGATTCGGGGGCCGATTCGGGGGCCGATTCGGGGGCCGATTCGGGGGCGGATGCCGCGCGCGTCGTCGTCCTGCTGCCTTACGACAAGCAGCTGATCGCCAACCGGCTGGGCATGAAGCCGGAGACATTCTCGCGCGCGCTGTCGACGCTCCGGGACCGGGGGGTCCATGTCGACGGGCCGCGGGCCGAAATCCGCGACCGCTTCGCCCTCCGCCGTTTCACCGCGTCGGGTTAGGGTCTTTCATCGCGGCCGCGGCCGGCCCGGCGGCGGCGCCACTCCGCCCAATCGACCGCCTCCGCCTCGATCCGTTCGATCGCATCGAGGTCGCAGTTTGCCGGAAAGACGACCAGATTGACGCTCGGGTGCCGGGCATTCGGCACGAGCATGGCTTCGAAGCCGAGAAAGCCCACAGCCTCGCCGATCCTTTGCGTGTCGCCGTAGACGATCTCGCGATAGCGCGCCGGGTCCACGCCGAGCCGTTCCAGCAGGGCCATACCGGTCAGGTCGATTGCCTTGCCGAACCGGCCGCGCATGCGGTGAACCGTCGAGCGCAGGCGGCTGGGAAAGACCGATTGCTGGCGGTTGATGTGAAAGAAGATTTCCGACAGCGCGCCGTCCCGCTCCAGGGCGCAATACAGCACCTCGCTCTCGCGCACATTCCACCGGCCGGCGCCTTTCGAGCCGTCGAGCGGCGACCTTGCGCCGTGCACGGCGCGCCAGAATTCGCCGTCGAAGACCGTTTCCGGGAGGTCCGCCAGCGCATCGAGGAGACCGAGTTCGTGACCGGCGCGCCGGACCGCCATTCAGAGATAGACCCCGCTTTCCAGGCGGTCGATCACCTCCAGCACGTCCGCGATACGGCCGTCGTTGATCAGGTCGTACGGCCGCGCGCCGCCAAGTTGCGGATGGCCCGTCTGGAGCCAGAGGCGCGCTTCGTCGGGTTCGTAGAAGTCCGACAGCCGTTCGGCCACCCACCGGAGGTCGGCGATGACCTGCTGCTTTTCGATCGTCGGGCTGCCCTGGCCGCGGCTCCAGCGGTGGACCGTCGGCGGAGAGACGCCGACGATGTTCGCAAGATCGACATTCTTCAGGCCGCTCAACCGGCGCAATTCGCCGACCATGCGGGAAACGGCCGTCGATCGCTCGGCAGCTACGGCCATGCCCTGCCCTTTCGAGCCGGTGTTGCAGCGCGCATGTCCGGGCGCATCGTGCGGACTCCCGCAGGTTTCGCGGATCGGGTCGCGAGACCCGCCTTCGATTGAATTACAGAAAAATTTCAACAAATCAATCTAAGAAATCTTTTTGGGTATTATTGCGTTCGGCACGCTCCCGTTTACCCGGCAGAGGCCCCGGCAGCCTTTCGCAGTTACGGTCTCCGGCGATAGGCATCCCGGCGGTGTGCAACGCGCACGACCAGCACGACCAGCGTATCGTCGCGCATTTCGTAAAGCACCCGATGGTCGCCGACACGAATCCGCCGCAGGCCCCTCAAATCGCCCTTGAGCGCGTTGCCGAGAAACGGATTCTCCGCAAGCCGGTCGATCGCCGCGACGATCCTCGACCGCTCCGGTTCCGCGATGCGCCTGAGTTCTCTCGCCGCGCTGGCCTTAATCCGAATCGAGTAGGTCACGCCGGACCGTGTCCCAATCCAGCACCGGGTCGTGGGGGTCGCGAAGCCGGTCGATCGCAACGGCAAGATCGTCAAAATCTTCCAGGTAGCGCTCCACCGCCTGCCGGATGACCTCGGCCCGGCTCCGCCGCAGGCTGTCTGCGGCCCGGTCCAGGGCTTCAACCGCCGAATCCGGCAAACGCGCGGTAATCTGCTGGGTCATGGCAGCACTGAAGCCGTTTGATGTCAGTTACATCATGATACTGTAACTGTAGGCGTTTGTCAAAAATGCGGGCCTTACAGACCGCCGCGCCGGATGCAAGGGGAAGACGACGTTCACGCGAACGGCGCCAGCGCGGACTGGGCCTTCTTGCTCAGCGCCCCGCGCACCAGGCGGTAGGATTCGGCGAGCCGGTGGCGCAGTTCCTCCTCCGGCAGGTCCCAGGGGATGTTGATCCAGGAGCGGTGGAAATAGGGCGCCTTGCGGCCGGCGCCGAACTCGATCAGCATCTCGGCGGTCTCGATGCTGTCGGTCTTGACCGAGACGCCGGACGTCACCGAGCCCATGCAGGCGAACATCTTGCCGCCGACCTTCCAGGCGTCGTGCCCGCCGCCCCAGGGGTCGGAAACCTCGGCGCCGGGAAACGCCCGGCAAATCTCGTTCACCCTGTCGCGGCTCATTCTGCCTCTCCCGTCGTCCGGCCCGGTTTCCCGGCGCGGTTCGTAGCACGACCCGGAAGGCCGAGGCGATGCCCATCGGCCCCGACCACCAGGCGAAACAACGCGTCCCCCCAAAGGGTTCCACTGCGAAAAAGGGCGCCGCGCGAATCCCCCTCCCCTTGGGGGAGGGGTTAGGGGAGGGGTTGCCTGCCGCCGTACCGATGTCCGAACCCGGAGCCGCGACAGAGGCCGCATACCCCTCCCCCTGACCCCCTCCCCCAAGGGGAGGGGGGATACGTTGTCTTGCCTGCCGGGTCCGCCTCACGGCTTTTCGCAGAGGAATCGATAGGGGGCGAATACCGGCAAATTCCGCGATGGCCGCTTGTTCGGGCGTCACGATGGATAGATCCCCCGGCGCAGGGCTTCGGCGATCGACGCCGCCGCTTGGCCGGGCGCTACGGGCTGCATCGGATCGGGCAGGCCTTCGCGGACCGCAGCTTCGAGCCCGGCCAGTTGCGGCGGCACCGGCCGGCCGGTGAGGTCCAGCGCGCGCAGGGCGATCGGCGCCAGGCTGGCGAGCGCCATGTCGAGGCAGCGGCCGGCCCGGTCCTGCTTCGACCAGGCCAGGAACACCGGGCTCGCGACGTCGTTCTGGCCGAACCCGCCGGATTCGCTGCCCGGCAGCAGCGTGGCCTGGGCGTGGAGGCGGGCCTCCTCCTCGTAGCCGGTCTGGGCCATCGGCAGGCAGCCCAGATAGGCGCGGCGGACATCGCCCAAGTCTTCGGAGTCGGCGAGCTGGTCGGGCAGCAGCGACACCTTGCCGTCCAGCAGTTTCGCACCGTGGCGCCCGGCGAGAAGGCAGAGATTGGCGCAGGCTGCGCCGAGCGCGTCCATGGCGAGCGCGGCGTGGGGATTGTGATAGCCGCCGGTCGAGACGAACCGGCCGAAGGGATGGTCTTCGCCGGTATCGTCGATCCACACCGGGTTGTCCGTCACGGCCTGCAGCGACTCTTCGGCGACCTCGGCGGCCAGCGCCGCGGCGCGCCGGGCCTGGCCCAGCATGCGCGGCAGGATGCGGTAGCTGACCGGCGCCTGGTAGGGCCGCCGTCCGGCCTCGTCGCCCTCGCCCACCAGGTCGCGCAGGCGTTGCAGCGCCCAGGTGTCGTGGGGATTGTTCCAGTAGCCCTCCAGCGCCGGGTCGAGATGGCCGAGCGGCGCGTTGAAGGCCTCGAAGGACAGGGCGAAGATCCGCGCCGCCGCCTCCAGCCGCCCCGCGGCGGCGAGCGCGGCGTCGGTGACGAGCCCGGCCGCCGCCGGCGAGCCGTTGATCAGGCACATCACGTCCTTGGGCGCCAACCGCCCGGCTTCGGCCAGGCCGGTGAACAGGTGGCTCAGCGCCAGGATCTCGCCCGCCCCGCCGTGGCCCTGCACCGGCACGAAGGGCAGGTCATCTCCGTCCAGCATGGCGGCGACCCGGCAGGCGATCTCCGGCGACACCGCGGCATGGCCCTCGACGAAGTTGGCGAGCCGCGCAAGCACGATGGCGCGCACGGCGCGGCCGGGCAGCGGATCGCCCCAGGAGGCCGCGGCGCGCGCCGGCGACATGCCGGCCCACTGGGCGCGCTGCTCGGCGGTCAGCCTGGCGCGGGCAAGCTGACCCGGCCCCGTCGTCACGCCGTAGATCGTGACATCCGGATCGTGCTCGAGGATGCGCTCCAGCCGGTCGCGGCCCTGCGCCATGGCCGCGAGCGCCCGGGGCCCGAGTTCGACGCCCTCGCCCTCCCAGGCGACCCGCCGGGCCGCTTCGAGGGTGAGATCGGCTCGGGAGTTCACGCGTACGGTCATGCTCCGGTCCCCTGTGTGGAATCCTCTGTGTAGAATCCCCTGTCCGGCAGCTTGCTCGGCGTGCCGGCGTCGGGGCGCGCACCCTAGGGCAGCCGCCGCGCACCGGCAATCGGCCGCGTCGGGCGGCGCGACTCCGACCGCAAACGCGGGCCCGTGCGCCGGTCCCGGTTGCGGCGAAACGGCCTGGAGGGTAAGTTCGGGGGCGCAGGTTCGTCGGCCGGACAGGCTGGAGGGAGGATTATGAAAACAATTGCATTACCGAAAACCGCTGGCCGCCGGGTTGCGGCGGCGGCGTTTGCGCTTTGCCTTGCGCCGGGCCTCGCACCGGCCTTCGCGACCGGCGCGCAGGCCGACGAGGGGAACGAGGGCAGGTGGTATTTCGGCCTGAACGTCCCCGTGATGTTCATCGACAACACGAAGACCGACGTGAGCGGGTCTATGACGCTTGATGGACAGACCGGCACATACACGACGAATGCCGTTTCTCACTACGGGCTCGGGTTCAGGGTCGGCGGCACGGTGGGCTATTACGTCATACCCAATCTCCGGCTCGAGGGCGAAGTGTTCTACGGCTTCGCGCGGGTGAAAAAGTCCGTCCATAGCGGCACGCGCGTAGTGGCTGGGCCCGTCACAATACCGATTCCCGGCAAAGTGACCGCCAGGATCAAGGGCAACGCCAAGATGCTGGGCGCCATGGTGAACGCCTGGTACGACATTCCCGTGGACTCGCAATGGAGCCCCTATGTCGGCGGCGGAGTCGGCGTCTTTCACGCCGATTTCAGCGGCCTGAAATGGAATACCGACCTGATCGCCCAAAGATTCGCAGCACCGCTTGTGTGCTCCGGCGTGGGAGGCGCGCCAACGCCAGGCTCTCCGGAATGCGCTGGGGCATTGGCCGGAATCAAGGGCGCCCGGCCCGCCGACAAGGATACCGTCTTCGCCTTTCAGGTCGGCGGCGGGGTCGCCTACAAGGTGAGCGACGAAACTTCGGTCCATCTGAGCTACAAGTATCAGATGGCGCCGGGCCTGCAGTTCGACGGCAAGACCGGCGGCACCACGATCAAGACGAAGTCCGCCATGCGCATCCACCTCTTCGAGGTCGGCTTCCGCTATCTTTTCTGACGCCGCCGGCCGGTCCGGCCGCACGCCGCCCGGCCGAGTGCTGAGATGTCCGGCCCGCCCCTTGGGATTCTTCAGCGAAGAGGGCCAAGCCGCCGCCACCTTGTCCTTCCCCCTCTTCAGAGGATTTCTCTGCGAAAGGGGATTCTCAACCTGTCC